>DAOSUG010000291.1:0-3837 GCA_035378545.1 Micropruina sp.
ACCGCAGCGCGCGCGACTCGATCTTCCGCGTTCGTTGCGGCTGGTCGGTTGCGGGCTGAACGTCGTTCAAGATGCTCCACAAGTTTCCCAGGCCGGTCTTCCTCAAGCCTGCGAGATCGCCCGAATCGGCACCCAGGCACGGGACGGGCCAAGGTTCCTAGACTGTCCCCATGCCCACCATCGTCCACGAGTTTGCCTGGCCGGATCGACTCGTGGTCGGGACCGTCGGACGACCGGGTGACCGCGAGTTCTACCTGCAGGCCCGCACCAAAGCCCGGATCGTGACCATCGCCCTTGAGAAGCAGCAGTCAGCGCAGCTCGCAGAGAAGATCGACGAAGTACTCGACGAGCTGAGGTCCACCGAGGGCAACCCCTTCCGGGTTCCGGACTCGATGCCCGTCGAACTCGTTGACAACGACCCACTTGACCAGCCGATAGACACCCAGTTCCGCACCGGCGCCATGCGCCTCGGCTGGGATCCGATGACCGCGCAGATCGTCATCGAGGCCTACGCCATGACCGACGCTGACTACGACGAGGACGGCCCACAGCCCATCAAAATCGAGCCACCGAGTCACTGCTGGTGCACATGCCGGTAGGCATGGCCCGTGCATTCGCAATACGCACCCTCGAGGTGGTCGGCGCCGGACGTCCCAGCTGCTCACTGTGCGGCCAGCCCATGAACCCGGAGGGACACCTCTGCCCGCAACCCGGCGCACTCTGACGACCGACCCCGACTCTCAGCACGCCGCCGGCGGGTCTGACGCCATGGGAGGCCAACACCCGGCCCCAAGCGCCAGCTTCTGCCGCAACCGGCTTCCGGTGCGAGCCACCTCCAACCTGGCTCCTCCACCGCTGGGATACTGCAAGTTGTGAGGCTGTTCGACAAGATTCGGATGACTGTCGATGTGCTGAAGTCGGTGCGTCGTCCCACCGTCCCTCTCGCGGCGGCGCGGGCCAGGTACAACCCCATGGTTCACACGCTTGCCGACGCATTGACCGCGGAGTTCGGCGTGACCTGGACGGTGGCGTTCGAGGCGGAGTTGGTTCCGTTCGGTCGGCGTGGGGACTACACAACGCAGAGGCTGATCTCAACAGACCGGTTGGACGCGTTCCCGGAGTGGTCAGCACGCTACGCCGACGTCGTGCAGTCGGTCGCCCAGGTCACGGGCTTCGGAACGCAGGGTTACGACCCGAAGGAGTCGCAACAACGCTCCGAGCCGGCCCCATCTGAGCGGCAGACCTATGTGCTCGACGACGACGTGGGGGTCGTCCTCGAGCCGATCGACATACCCGATTCAGGCCCGTCGAGAATCACCCGGGACTCCTTGGGGGGCATCATCGTTCTGGAGATCGACTCTGACGGAACCCTCATCTTCATTGCCGCAGCAGTCCCCGCCGACAATCACGAAACGCACTGATCTGCCCGGGTAGCGACGTTTGCGAGCCCGACTACCCATGGGACCGGATCGGTCGATTAGGTTGAACGCGTGACCGCTGAGCAGCCTAAACCTCGGGTTCTCATCATCGGGCTGGATCCGCATCGCGTGCCAGGCCCCTGGGACCCTGAGCCGGTGGCCGAGGCCATCAGAGACGGCTTCACCGAGTTCGCCAAGCACGGCGTCGAAGCACAGGCCTGCCTGTTCGGCCTCGACGGCAGCGACAATCCAGAAGACGTCATAGGGACAGTTCTGCAGTCACAACCATGGGAATGCGTGGTCATTGGCGGGGGTGTGCGCACAGACGACAACCTGCTGGACCTCTTCGAGCGAATCATCAACCTCGTGCGTCGGCTGGCCCCGGGCGCTGCCATCGCGTTCAACGCCAGCCCCACAGAGACCTACGCAGCCGCCTCCCGCTGGATCGACGTGGGCGATGATCGCTGAGGCCGCGGAGGCCCTCGGGTTTCGGTGACTGCGCAGGGCCGCCCGCGTTGCCAAGGGGCCTCAGAGTTGCAGGTGCAGCCGCAGCGCGTCGTGGAGTTGCTTGATCAGGTGGGCGGGAAGGCGTCCGATCACCGTCTGTCACGACAGGCCGGCCAGCCGGTACAGCACCAGACTCCCGGCCACGGCAACGTTGAGGCTGGCGCCGACGCCGCACATGGGAATCTCGACGCACTCGTCGGCCAGGTCGACCATGTCGTCCGGAACCCCGTGGTGTTCGTGGCCCAACAACACGATCGTGGGCAGCCGCGCAGGCTGGAGGCGAGGCAGAGGCACGGACCCCTCGGCGAGTTCGACGGCCACCACCCGCCACCCCTGTTCCTGCATCGATCTGACCCACGGCTCCTTGGCCGTCACACGATGCAGGCAGGGTCTGCGATGCCCGAGCGTGTTGCCCTTGCTCAAGGCCTCGCGATAGTGCGGAGTGTCAGGCACGGCCAGGCAGGCTCCGACCGCATCGCAGGTGCGTTGCAGCGTGCCCAGGTTGGCTCCGTAGGCAACCCACAGGGGCGCCACGATGAGGTGCCCCCAGCAACCATGCTGAGTACGGCGGCGCCCACGACGGAGGTCGGCGGGCGACGTGACGCGGCGGCTCATCGAGCCAGAAGGGATCCGATCGGGCGGAAAACGATGCTGTGCATGTGTGGACGCCATTCAGCGGCGGCGCCGGTCCATCGACGGAGGAAGTGTTGAGTCTATCCGACCCAGTCCTTGCCCGCCGAGTCGTATGAGTTCGCTCGATGCTCCGCACCTGATCGGGTCGAATGGGGACCTGTTTACGCGCAACCGGCCCAAAACAGAGAGGTCCAGCCGAACCACGTTCGACCAGACCTCACAGCCTTGCAGCCCCGACGGGATTCGAACCCGCGCTACCGCCTTGAGAGGGAGCGCACAGGCCAGTCGGCGCAGTTGGGAAGCCCTGTTCAGGCTTGTCAGGACACATTTCAGACGCTGGTGCCGTTGGGAAGCCATGGCGCCGCAAGAAGCTGATGCGGGATATCTGCGGGATGGGCACAGCATCCTTAGGGTCAGGCGATGCCCGATCTCGCACCTCCCCAGACACCGAAACTCCTCGGGGTCGGGCGATGCGTCCAGCCGAAGGTAGTGTCGTGCGCCGAAGCCGCCCAGGACATGTGCGACCGACGGATCCAGCGAGACCTCCACAAGCACTGCGGCGGGGCTGACGCCCCTCAGTGCTCGGGGTCGCCGGACACTTCACAACGGACCCAGACTGCCCACGAGCACCAGAAGGCGCGGCTCGACTCGCTGTTCGCCAAGGACCGGCACGTCGGCGTCGAGGTCACCTGGCCGCTGCCAAGCCAAGATCATCTAACCGCGAACCCTTGGCAGAGCGTGGCCGGTCTCCCGCCGCCATTCTTGAAGATTGAGCCCGCTGTCCAGTGACTCATTACGAGTGTGTTCAGAGGCACTGATGGGCAATGGATGCTAGAAGCGGGCAGCGTTTGAGGAGGAGCACCTGCCCTAGTCGGGGTGACATTGCGGCTCGCATGGCCGTCGACGCGCCGCACCATCAATCGGCGCCCAACGGAGCCAACTGTGTTATGGATGTGTTATGCAGCCGGCGGCATCCAGAGTTGGTTTGCGACCGGTAAAGGCTTGCCTCGTCGCGGCGCGACCCGCAATCTCAGACTGGGCCCAGGACACCGGGAGCACCAGCACCAAGGAGCCCGAACGATTAGTGGCGTCCGGACTCCGTCGCCGGAAGATGTCAACCTTGTTGGGTCAGTTGATGCTTGGGTTTGTTGAGTTTGGGTCGGCTGGTGGCTTGTTGATCCAGGCGGCGGCGGGTAGGGCGTGCGGGACGGGGTGGTGGCGGACTGGTCTGATTGGCTCTCAACGGACAGCTGATTTTGATGGTTCACGCTGCTTCTGA
>DAOSUG010000292.1:0-3814 GCA_035378545.1 Micropruina sp.
CACCGGTGTCCCGGATGACCTGCACCGGGTCCTTGCCGTCCACGTTCGCCGCCCACCCGGCGACATAGGGGATCGTGTAGTCGCTGGTGTCCATGCCATGCGCAGCGGCGATCATCAGCGCGACGGACTCGGCCTCGACCTCACCGATCCCGCGATGCTGGCGCGCTTCCTGCTGGTTCGGCCCGTGCAGACGGACATGGCCCAGCTCTTTTCCGCACAATTTTCTGGACGTGCTGGACAGGGTTGGGTTCATCATCTTGCCCCTTGCGAGGAGGACCCGAGGCGGGCGGGCAGGCCGAGGTTGGTGGCAGTGCGGCGCATCTGGACGAGCTTCCGGTTGGCGGCGTCAAGGCTGGTGGTGAGCCCGGTGACGTCGCCGAGCCAGCCGTGTTCGGTGGCCTCAGCGATACGTTCGGTGAGGCTGGCGATGACCGCTTCGAGCCGGGGCTGTTGCGCGGGGTCGGGTCGCAGCATGGGGCAGCGGATGCAGGCGTGTTCGTGTTGGCAGCCGGTGCCGTAGGCGCGTCCGCAGGTGCCGAGTTCGAGCTTGCGGGCGACCCAGTGGCCGAGGAACTCGTCCCATTCGCTGTCGGTGGGTTCGCGGTATTCCTGGGCGGGCCGGGTCGCGCGGCGGCGGGCGATGAACGCGCGGTGGTGGTCGATGACGTCGGTGTCGTAGACAGCGACGTAGGTCTGAGTGGTGGTCAGCGAGTCATGGCCCAGAATCTTGGCGGCGATGTGGACCGGCAGGCCCTGGGACACGGCTTCGGTGGCGAAGATGCGGCGGAAGTCGTGCGGGGTGAACTGAGCGGGACTGCCGTCGGGGTTGGTGATACCGGCTGCGGCGACGAGTCCGCCGAGGAGTCCCTTGACGTAGCCGTGGTTGAGGGCGATGTCACGGACTCCCCATCGTCGCTGGAACAAGAACGGCAGGGCAGGGCTGTGGACACGTTCGGAGCCGTCGTAGCGGCTGACCAGAGGTAGGTGGGGGCTGCTGCCGCGGACGTGGTGGATGATCTCGGCGAACGCCGCGGCGAGTTCGGGGCTGATCACCAGGAGTCGTTCCTTGTCGGTCTTGGACGGCGTGATCTGCAGCATCGGGATGACTTCGCCAGTGGTCGGTAGCGTGTAGGACACGAAAGATCGGTGGGTGATCTCGAGCATTTCCTCGATCCGGACGCCGGTGTGGCGGAACACCTCGACGCAGGCCCACGCCCAGAACGCTTGGTCGGCTTCCAGGGTGAGGTTGCGCCGGGGCCCGCTGCCATCGGCGGCGGTGGCGTAGACCACGCCGGGTCGGCCGGTGCCGCCTGTGGTGGGGTCGGTAGCCAAAGCGGTACGGCGCAGGGTGAGGCTGTCGGCGGTGAAGGTGTCACCGGGTGGGGTGCTGGTCGCGGCGGTGAGCAACGCCGCTGCCTGACGGCGACGGGTGTGGGCGGCGTCGACCAGTTGGGGCAGCAGGGGTGCCAGTTCGCGGATCCGCTGGTGCATCCGCGACTGGCGGTGCTTGGTCATCTTGGTCATCCCGGCCACGTCGCGGGAGTCGACCGGGGACGGCGCCGCCCACGCAGCCCACCGACCCGGCTCCTCCAGAGCCCAGTGGCTGAGGTCGGAGTAGAAGGCACGGACGGACATCAGGATGGTGTACCGATCCTGGCGTTCCTCGCCGAGCCTGTGGTTGCCGTAGCGGACGTGCTGGAGTCGTTGTTTCCAACCTCGGGCCATGTCATCGGACAGGTGGAGGGAGTCGATGCCGGGGTGGTGGAGTTCCAGGTCCCGCCAGAACAACAGCACCAGTTTCGAGGCGAGTTGGCGGATCGTGCCGTAGTCCAGACCCGGGGATCGCTGGTGCAGGTAGTCGACGAACAGGTTCCGGACCGGGCGGCACGCGACGTCATACCCGTCGACCATCTCCTCGATGCTGAGCTGCCCACGACGGCTGGCCGCATGGATGGTCGGGGGCGCACCCACGGGCAGGATGCCCTCCTCACACAACAGCTTGTACCAGTGGGAATGGAGTCTGGCGGAGTAGCCGGTTTGGGCACGGTAGGCCTCAACGCAGTCAGCCAGCCCAATGTCGGCCAGAAGGCCGCCGTTGTGCATCAGGATCCGACACAACTGGATCAACGCGGCACGCTGGTCGGTGCTGACGATCCGCGGGTCAGCCACGCAGCGGGCGGTCATCCTGGCGAACCCCTCGGGGTCGCGGACCTGCTCGTAGCGGGCGTACAGATTCCACGACGACGCCTGGTACAGCCACTGGTAGCCGGGCCGGATCACATCAGCCAGGATCAACCGCCCAGCACCGCCGGTCGCGTGAGCGCGCAATGTCGCTAGGTTCAGCTCCGACGTGAGTGATTGTGCGAGCAAGTCGGGCCAGGCCTTCCCGGCGACCTCAACCCCTGAGGCCAGCCAGCGTTGCTGCCACGACTCACCACCGAACCGCTGCAGCCAGCCCAACAGCACCTCGACGCTGCGAAGCCGCCGCGCCAACTCCTTGGGGTGGGCTGCTTCACCAGCCTCTAACGCCTCGACTACCGCGAGGACCTCCTCGACGCTCTGCTGGGACGCCTCCCACACCGTCGGCCGGGCGATCGCGGGGGTCGGCAACGACGGGGTGATGAAGTCGTGGGCGCCGACCAACTTCTTCGACGGCCTCGCGCCGCGGGGCAGGAACGCGACCGCGTCCACATGGTCAGCCACGACGCCCACCACCCAGCAACGCCTCCAGCACGTCCGCCGGGTAACCGGGGGCGCCCGGCGGTACCCGCGGCGCTGGTGGCCGTTCCGCGCGGGCGCGGTGGTGCTCGAGCACCTTCGCGATCACCTCATCGGGCCGGGACCGCAGATACAGCTGGGTCGTGGTCAGGTGGGCGTGGCCCAGCACCCACTGGACGTCGGTCAGTGACAGGTGCGGGTCGTCGATCATCCGCTGCGCGGCGGTGTGACGCAGGTCATGCAACGTCCACACGGTGCCCAACGCGGCGTTCGCGCGTTGCAGCATCCGCCGGGCCGCCGGATACGTCAACGGACGCACCGGGGACCGGTTCGTCAGCCACAACGCCCGTTCACCCGCCGGACGGGTCACCCGGGCCTCGTACAGCCGCCACCACACAAACGCGTCCGCCGACGCCGGCAGCCACTGCAGCCGGCGTGTCCCCTTCCGGACCACCCCGATCCGCTGCTCACCCGGATCGACCCGGTCCAAGGTGGCGCCCAGCAGCTCCGCCGCCCGGGCGCCGGTCGACACCCAGAACGCCAACAAGGCCCGGTCCCGATCCGAACGCACCGCCGTGAACAAGGCGTCGAACAGGCCATCGGGGATGCTCCGCGGCACCCGCTCGGGCACCTTCTGACGCAACGGCGCCCGTGGGCCCGGCGCGAACGGCTGCATCGGGTTGTGATGCGCCTGCACCCGACGACCGTCGCGATGCGCAGCCTCCGGGACCGGGTTCACCACAGGGCCCCGGCCGGCGGCCAGCCGGTCGGCGTAGAACGCTTTCACCACCGCCAGCCCGTGGTTGATCGTCGCCGGCGCGTACCCACCCGGCCGTCCCGCCGGGCCGACCATCCGCATCCACAACACGAAGTCCTGCGCCTCGACCCGACCGGCCCGGTCCCACGGGACCTCGACCGCAGCCAGGAACCGCCACCAGCGCAGCAACGCCAACCCGTACGAGCGCAGCGAGCTTTCACTCGCCCCGGAGGCCAGCATGCCGCGGAAGAACTCGGCGACCTCCACCACCGGCCGGCCGGACGCGTCCAGCAGGGCCGTGCCCGGCACCTCATCGGTCGTCGCCACCGCCCCGACGAC
>DAOSUG010000293.1:0-3800 GCA_035378545.1 Micropruina sp.
TCCCCGGCCGCTGGGTCGCAACGCCGACGAACTGGTCGCGGCCGGACGTAGCGCCGGGGTGCCGATCGGGCTGTACTTCGCGCGCAAGGCCAACAAGGCGCTGAGCCTGGTCGACGAGGTGGTGCGGCGGGGGCACGGGGTGGACGTGGCCAGCGAGCCCGAACTGCGGCAGGTTCTGCAGCGTGGCGTCGCCGGGGACCGCATCATCCTGACCGCTGCCATCAAACCCGAGCGGCTGTTGCGGCTGGCCGTCCGGGCCGGGGTGACGATTTCGCTGGATTCACCGGCGGAGGCGTCCGTGGTTGCCGGGCTGGCCGCGTCGATCGGCATGAGCGCCCGGGTCGCTCCGCGGCTGGCGCCCGAGCCCGAACTGGGACTGCCGCCGACCCGGTTCGGTGCTCGTGCCGTGCACTGGAGGCAGCTGCCGCCGGCCGGATCGAGCCTGGAGGTGAGGGGTGTGCACTTTCACCTGCACGGCTACGCCGCCGCCGACCGTGCCCGCATGCTGGCTGCCGCGCTCGACCTGATCAAGGCGGTGCGCGAGCGGGGGCACCGTCCGGACTTCGTCGACATCGGCGGCGGGGTGCCGATGAGCTATCTGGACGACGCCGCCCAATGGGACGCCTGGTGGCGCGCATACCGTCGCAGCCTGGCCGCCGGCGACGAGACGCTCACCTGGAAGAACCGCGAACTACGCTCGGCATACCCGTTCCACCAGGCGCCGGTGCGCGGTGAGTGGCTGCGCGACCTGCTGGCTGCGCCGTTGCGGACGGGCAGCGTCGCGGACGCGCTGCGGTCCGCCGGCCTGCGACTGCACCTGGAGCCCGGACGGGCCCTGCTCGACGGCTGCGGCCTGACCCTGGCCCGGGTGGCGTTCGTCAAGCAACGCAGCGACGGGGTGGACCTGGTCGGGCTCGAGATGAACCGCACCCAGTGCCGCTCCACCTCTGACGATTTCCTGGTCGATCCGATTCTGGCCGGCGCCGCGTCGTCCGGGCCGCCGCTGGACGCGTTCCTGGTCGGCGCCTACTGCATCGAGGACGAGCTGATCCTGCTGCGCCGCCTGCACTTTCCGCAGGGAGTCATGCCCGGTGACGTGATCGGGCTGGTCAACACCGGCGGCTACCTGATGCACATTCTGGAGAGCGCCTCGCACCAGATTCCGCTGGCCCGGGTGGTCGTGCGCACGCCGGACGGGTTCGAGCCGGACCCGATCGATGCCTGGGCTGAGCCCGGACCCGGACGGGGCTGAGTCGGCGGGTCACGAGCGGGGCGAGAGCAGGTGTCCGGTGACCCGTGACCCGTGGCCCGTGGACCGCCTCCCGGGGCCTGCAGCGCACGATCAGGACTGTCAGGTACGGCTGGTAGGTTGCTCGCGTTCGTCCGATCACCGTTGACCCCGAGGAGATTCGTGCACGTCTGGCCCGGTTCGCCCTATCCGCTCGGTGCCACCTTCGACGGCACCGGTACCAACTTCGCCCTGTACAGCAACGTGGCCGAGCGGGTCGAGTTGTGCCTGTTCGACGCCGACCGGGCCGAAACCCGGGTCGAGCTCACCGAGGTCGACGCCAAGGTCTGGCACTGCTACCTGCCGCAGGTCGAGGCGGGGCAGCGCTACGGCTACCGGGTGTACGGGCCCTACGACCCGGCCCGCGGGTTGCGCTGCAACCCTGCCAAGCTGCTTCTCGACCCGTACGCCAAGGCCACCGAGGGCACCATCGACTGGGGCCAGTCGTTGTTCAGTTACACCTTCGGCGACGAGCACAGCGTCAACGACGACGACTCGGCGCCGCACATGATGCTCGGCGTGGTGACCAACCCGTTCTTCGACTGGACCGGCGATCGCACCCTCAACGTGCCCTACAACGAGAGCCTGATCTACGAGGCCCACGTGAAGGGCCTGACGCAACTACACCCCGACGTGCCCGAGGCGATGCGCGGCACCTACGCGGGCCTGATCCATCCGGCGGTGATCGCCCACTTCAAGCGGCTGGGGGTCACCGCCGTCGAGTTGATGCCGGTGCACCAGTTCGTACACGACTCGGTGCTGGTCGAACGCGGCCTGCGCAACTACTGGGGCTACAACACGATCGGCTTCTTCGCCCCGAACGCCGAGTACGCCTCCTCGCGCGAGGCAGGCACCCAGGTGCAGGAGTTCAAGGCGATGGTGCGCGGGCTGCATGCGGCCGGCATCGAGGTGATTCTCGACGTGGTCTACAACCACACCGCCGAGGGCAACCACCTGGGGCCGACGCTCAGCATGAAGGGCATCGACAACCCGTCCTATTACCGGCTGGTCGACGAGACGCCGCATTACTACATGGACTACACCGGCACCGGCAACTCGCTCAACGTCGGCAACCCCCACTCGCTGCAGCTGATCATGGATTCGTTGCGCTACTGGGTGACCGAGATGCACGTGGACGGGTTCCGCTTCGACCTGGCCTCGGCGCTGGCGCGCGAGTTCTACGACGTCAACCGGCTGTCGGCCTTCTTCGAGCTCGTGCAGCAGGACCCGGTGGTCAGCCAGGTCAAGCTGATCGCCGAGCCGTGGGACGTCGGGCCCGGCGGCTATCAGGTGGGCAACTTCCCCCCGCAATGGACGGAGTGGAACGGCAAGTTCCGCGACGCCGTGCGCGACTTCTGGCTGGGGCAGCCCAACCTGGGCGAGTTCGCTGCGCGCTGCGCGGGCAGCGCCGACCTGTACGAGCAGTCCGGGCGTCGTCCGTTCGCCAGCATCAACTTCGTCACCGCCCACGACGGGTTCACCCTCAGCGACCTCGTGTCGTACAACGAGAAGCACAATGAGCCCAACGGCGAGAACAACAACGACGGCGAATCGCACAACCGCTCGTGGAACCACGGCGTCGAAGGGCCGACCAAAGACCCGGCCGTACTGTCGGCGCGCGCCCGCTCGCAGCGCAACCTGCTGGCCACCCTGCTGCTCAGCCAGGGCGTGCCGATGCTCGCGCACGGCGACGAGGCGGGCCGCAGCCAGCAAGGCCTCAACAACGGGTACGCGCAGGATTCGCCGCTCACCTGGTTCGACTGGTCGGCCATCGACGAGCCGCTGCTCGAGTTCACCGCCACCCTGGCGAAGTTGCGGGCCGATCATCCGACGTTCCGGCGCAAGCGGTTCTTCACCGGTCACCGCACCGACGACGGGCTGGACGACATCGTCTGGCTGCACGTCAGCGGACGTCCGATGACCGATGCCGACTGGTCGAGCGGTGCCGCCCTCGGCATGTACCTGAACGGATCGGCCATCGCCGGTGTGAACGCCATCGGCCAACCCATCACCGACGACGACTTTCTGCTGTATTCCAACGGCGGCTCCGAGCCGGTGGACGCGGTGCTGCCCGGCCCCGAGTTCGGCGCCGCGTGGGACGTGGTGATCGACACCGCGGCCGATGATCGGCTTCGCGAAGCTCTGCAGTCGGGGTCGACGGTGCGCATCGAGGCACGCAGCACGCTGGTGCTGACCGAGCATGTCGAGGCGCCGACCCGTCCGAACCTGTCGGCGGCGGCTTCGGTTGCGGCGATCACGGGGCAGACCGCCGACGAACCGGCCCCCGGCACCTCACCCGGCTGAGTGGGTGTGCAATTGCGGCGAACAGGGTAGGAAGGCAGGCATGAGCAACATCGCGTCCCGCTGTGATGCCGTGGTGATCGGTTCGGGCCCGAACGGATTGGTGGCTGCGAACGCGTTGGCGCAGGCCGGTTGGCACGTGGTGGTGATCGAGGCCCGCGACCGCGTCGGCGGCCGCACGTGGACCAACGAGATCGACGGCGTCCGCCTC
>DAOSUG010000294.1:0-3788 GCA_035378545.1 Micropruina sp.
CCGGCCAGCCCGCCGCCCCCGCGCCATCCGCCGACCAGGTGGATCACCCCGTCCACGGCGCCGAGCTGTTCGGCCAGGGCCTGGACGGCCGCGAAGTCCCGCAGGTCGCACTCTGCCGGCCCGATCTCGATCGCCTCGTGCCCGGACGCGCGCAGTGCGGACGCCGTCGCGTCGCCCAGCGGGCTGCCGGAACCTGCGATGACCACCCGCATCAGACGGAGGTTCCGGTGATGCCCGAGGTGGACGCGATCACATCGCGCATCTTCTTCTCGAACGCCTCGTAGAACATGCTGAGCGGAAACTCGTCGTCCATGATCAGGTCCGTCAGCTCGCGGGGGAGTCCGTTGAGCGGCAGGTCGCCGGTCTTCCACACCGAGGCGGGATGCGGCTCGACGGTGCCGGAGACCAGCTCGTAGGCGGCCAGCCAGTGGGCGACCTTGGGCCGGTCGATCGAACGCCAGTACAGGTGCTCGATGGCGGCGCCGAGTTCATTGACGCAGTCGGGCACCTGGCTCCACTCGAAGGCGAGCTGGGTGTCGGTCCAGTGCAGCACGTGATGCTGGTGCAGCCAGGCGAACAGCAGCTGGCCGCCCAGGCCGTCGTAGTTGCGTACCCGGGTGCCGGTGATCGCGAACCGGAAGATGCGGTCGAAGATCACGCAGTACTGCACCAGGCGGGCGTGCCGGGCGAGTTCGAGTTGGTCGTCGGTCGGCTCGGCGAGCGCGGCGATCCGTCGATCGATGGCGACGGATTCGCGAAAGGCGGTCAGGTCGCAGCGCAACTCTTCGAGCGAGTAGAGGTAGAACGGCATCCGCTGCTTGATCATGAACGGGTCGAACGGCAGGTCGCCGCGCATGTGGGTGCGGTCGTGGATCAGATCCCACATGACGAACGTCTCTTCGGCCAGTTGCTGGTCGTCGAGCAGTTCGGCGGCCTCGGCGGGCAGGTCGAGCTTGGTGACGTCCACGGCGGCGCGCAGCACCCGGCGGAACCGGGCCGCCTCGCGGTCGGCGAAGATCGCACCCCAGGTGAACGTGGGGATCTGCCGCATGGCGACGGTTTCGGGGAAGAGCACGGCCGCGTTGGTGTCGTAGCCCGCGGTGAAGTCGAGGAACCGGATCGGCACGAACAGCTTGTTGCTGTAGTCGGACGCCTCGAGTTCGGCCACGAAGTCGGGCCAGATGACCTGCACGAGCACGGCCTCGACCAGGCGGTTACGCGAGCCGTTCTGGGTGTACATGGGAAAGACGACCAGGTGGGTCAGGCCGTCCACGCGGTGCTGCTGCGGCTGGAACAGCACCAGCGAGTCGTAGAAGTCGGGCACGCCGAAGCCGTCCTCGGCCCAGCGGGCGAAGTCGTGCCGCACGGCGTCCAAGTAGTCGGCGTCGTGGGGAAACTGGGGTGCCAGTTCGGCGATGCCGCCGACCAGGTCGCCGACGAGCTGGCGGGCGCGGTCGTGGGTCTCAGGATTCTCGATGGAACCGTTGGCCGCCTGCAACGGTTGCAGCGCCGAGGCGGCGGCCTTGACTCGGAGCCACGCGGGGCTCTGGGCGAGCTGCGACACTTCAATCTCTGCGACGGTGGTCATGGCAGATTCTCACATGATGGACGCCATTTGCGCCAGCATCGCCGCCACACCTGGATATTTGCCTGTGTAATCAACGCGAAATCGAGCTGAAACAAACAATTCTTTTGTGAGCGTGGCTCTGGGCGGGCTGCCTCGACCGGTATCACCAGAGTATCGGACGGGCTCCTGCACCCGTCCGCACACCGGCGCGAGAGCCGTCAGGCGGGCAGCTTGGCACTCGGGGGGTCTTGTGTGCCAACACTGTTGTGATTCACCATGGCGCAACTCCGACACGCGAGCGCAGGAGGCTGATCATGCAGAGCGAAGACGATCGTTCGGTCGAGGTGTCGCCCTTTCAGGCCCAGGGCGTGCTCAGCGGCTTTCTGGTGTCGGGCCGGTGGCCGGCCAACACCGTGGAGTGGGCGCGCTTCCTGCTGCTCGCCGTCCGGGTGGCCAGCGTGCCGGGCATGCTGCCCACCAGCACGGTGTTCCGGGTGCGCGAAGAGCGACCCGAGTCGCCCCACCCGGGGGCGGTCGGCCTGGTGCTCGCCGAGGGGCCGGTGGTCGGCCAGAACGCGGTGCTGCCCGGCCAGTTCGCCGCCCCGCCACCGCCGGGGCTGATCGTGCTGCATCCGCCGAGCGAGATCCGTCCCTCACTGCCCGAGCAGGACGAGGTCGCGGCCGGCTGTGTGCTGCTGCCCGGCATTCCGCACCTGGGCCTGGAGCACCGGGCCGCCTGGGTCGAGGCGGACCGCCGGGGCAACATCGCCCGCATGGTCAGCAGGGCCGGCATCGACCCCAACGAGGACGCCGACACCGCCGTGCTGGCGATGTTCCTGGCCGCCTGAGGGGTTCTCGGGGCCGCCGCCCGGCGTGATCGAGCGGCTATCACACGTGCCTGCTCGACGAAGATTCGACCGAGGCCGCCTCAGGGCAGGGTGCGAAACCGCCAGATGGTGGCGCTTCGAAACTCGTCCCCGGGCCGCAGGATCGAGTTCGGAAAGTCGGGGTGGTTGGGGGCGTCCGGCAGGTTCTGGGTCTCGAGCGCCAGCCCGGCACGGGCACCGTACGGGCCGTTCAGCCCGGGCACCCCGTCCATCGCGTCGGCGGTGTACAGCTGGATTCCGGGCTGGTCGCTGAACACGTCCAGGGCCAGGTCGTCGCTCGCCATGGTGGCGTGCGCGCGCAGGGTGCCCGGCTCGCCACCGACCACGAAACAAGTGTCGAGCGGTGCCGCCTCGGCGATCGCGCGGGGCGTCCGCAGGTCGTGGGTGCCCGCCGGCACCAGCCGTCCGGTCGGGATCAGCTCGTCGTCGACCTCGACCACCCAGCGGGCAGGCACCCACACCGTCTGCCGATCGGTGGTGCCGGAGGCCTCACCGGCCAGGTTGAAGTAGCTGTGGTTGGTGAAGTTGACCGGCGTGGGTGCCGTAGTGGTGGCGAGGTAGTCCTGGCGCAGTTCGTCCGGGGCGATCGTGTAGCGCACGGACGCGGTGAGTTCGCCCGGAAAGCCCTGATCGCCCGCGGGGCTGACCAGGCCGAAGCGCACCGAGTCGGCGGTGAGGTCGTCGATCGTCCAGAGCCGGTGGTGAAAGCCGTCGGGGCCGCCGTGCAGGGTGTTGTCGCCCTCGTTGGTCGCCAGCTGGTGCTCGGCCCCGTCCAAAGTGAAGCGGCCGGCGCCGATGCGGTTGGCGAAGCGTCCGATCGTGAAACCGAGGCAGAACTGCGAATCGGCGTAGCCGTCCGCGTCCGGGTGGCCCAGCACGACGTCGCGGCCGTTCACGATCACCCGGTGCACGGCGGCGCCCAGCGTGATCAGGTCGACGGTCAGGCCGCCCGACTGCAGCCGGACGCGCTCGACGGCGCGGCCGTCGATGCTGCCGAACGGATGGGTGGACGGGTGCTCGGTCATCGGACTCCTACGGAACGGTCAAGAAAATGTGCGGCCACGTCGGATTGTGCCCGTGAATCAGCACCAGAAAGACCACAACGTCGAAAAGTAGGTGCACGGTGATCACGTAGGCCAGATTCCTGGTCAGCTGAAAGATCGCGCCCTGCACCAGCGCGAACGGAATGGTGAGCAGCGGACCCCACGATTGATAGCCCAACTCCCACAGAAACGACACGAACACCATCGCCTGCAGCAGGTTGGCCTGCCAGAGCCGAAAGTGCCGCCGGTACAGGGCGAAGACGGTGCAGATGAAGAACAGCTCGTCCCAGA
>DAOSUG010000295.1:0-3779 GCA_035378545.1 Micropruina sp.
CGGAAGGTGTCGATCTGCGTTTCTCCGCTCACGCGGTAGATGTTCGTGAAGACTGGACGGCGTTCAGGGCCCTGTACGACTTGGCCTGCACCTCGGACGAGCGGCTGACGGCTCTGCGTGAGGCAGGTTATGGCTTCCAGATCGTGACGTCGACGGAACACACCCCTGAAGAGGTCGCGGAGTACAGGCAATGGTTCTCGGAGATCGACCTAGGCGACTCGGAGGCTCAGGCCGAGTACTTGTATCACACGGTTCTGCTCGAAGTTATTGACATAGACGCTGTTGAGGTGACTGAGGCAGATCTGGTTGAGTTCACCGGAGAGTTCCCATCCATCAAGAACTGGCGTCGAGCAACACAGTCGCTGTGGATGGTTGACTTCTCAGAGTATCCTCGGACTCCGCAAGAGCTACGAGCAGGGCGAACTGGACGAGGAAGCCGCCACCAACAAGCCGCTGGAGCAGTTCGCGGCCTGGTTCGCCGACGCACGCCGCATCAAGGGGCTCGAGCCGAACGCGATGACCCTGGCCACGGCGTCGGCCGACGGGCGGCCGTCGGCCCGGGTGGTGCTGCTGAAGGAGTTCGATGCGTCCGGGCTGGTCTGGTACACGAACTACGACTCGCGCAAGGGCGCCGAATTGGACGCCAACCCCGTCGCCTCCCTGCTGTTCTTCTGGGCGCCGCTGGAGCGCCAGGTGCGCGTGGAGGGGCGCGTGGAGAAGGTCACGCCCGAGGAGTCGGACGCCTACTACGCGGTGCGCCCGCTCGACAGCCGCATCGGCGCGTGGGCCTCGCCCCAGTCGCAGGTGATCGCCAACCGGGGCGTGCTGGTCGCCAACGCGGCCAAGGCTGCGGCAGAGCACGGGCTGCACCCGCTGCGTCCGGACCACTGGGGTGGCTACCGCCTCGTGCCCGAGGTCTGGGAGTTCTGGCAGGGCCGCACCTCGCGCCTGCACGACCGGCTGCGCTACCGCCTCGAGGGCGGCGACTGGGTGCGGGAGCGGCTGGCGCCGTAGCGCCCACCGGACCCACGGTGGGGGGAGTAGTGTTCTCCGCGTGCTCGGCTTTGCGCGGTGGCTGTCCCACCCCGGACGCATCGCCCCGGTCGCGTACCTGTTCGGGTGGGTGGTCGGGACGCTCGTGCTGATGTCTCCCGCCGCCACCGAGTCCGGCGAGTCCAGCGGGTTCTGGGTGGCTGCGTTCACGGCCATGTCGGCGCTGTGCATCACCGGTCTGGCGGTGGTCGACACCCCGAGCCACTGGAGCACCTTCGGTGAGCTCACCATCATGACCCTCATCCAGGTCGGTGGGCTGGGGATCATGACCCTGACCAGCCTGATCATCTTCTCGGTCACCCGACGGGCTTCGCAGGCCCAACTGCACATCGCCCAGTCGGAGACGCGGGCGCGCACCAGACGGGGGCTGCGGTCGATCCCAGCCCGGATCCTGATGCTGTCACTGGCGTTCGAGCTCGTGTTCGCGGTCGTGCTGACGCTCCGGTTCCGGTCCTACCTCCCGGACTGGGGAGCGGCGGCCTACCACGGCATGTTCCACGCGGTGTCTGCGTTCAACAACGCCGGATTCGCGCTCTACCCCGACAATCTGGTGCGGTTCAACGCCGACCCCTTCGTCATGGTGCCGATCTGCTTGGCCATCGTGCTGGGTGGCCTCGGCTTCCCGGTCTACCTCGAGGTCGTCGAGCGCGTGCGCGGGCACCTGCCCCCCTTCTGGTCGGTGCACCTGCGCCTGACCCTGTACGGCACGGTGATCCTCCTCGTGCTCGGGTTCGCGACCTTCGCCGCTTTCGAGTGGACCAACCCGGCCACCCTCGGCGGTCAAGGTCCGATGGGGAAGTTCCTGGGTGCGCTGGGTGGGTCGGTGTTCCCGCGCACGGCTGGGTTCAACTCGGTCGACTATGCCTTGGTCACCGACGAGACCCTCGCGGTCGACTTCGGCCTGATGATGATCGGTGGGGGTTCCGGCGGCACGGCGGGCGGCCTGAAGGTCACCACGGTCGCCGTGCTCCTGCTCGCCGTCATCACCGAGGTGCGCGGCCATGAGAAGACGGTCCTCGGCAGCCGCAAGATCTCCTCTGCTGTGTCCCGTCAAGCGCTGGCAGTCGTCGTGCTGGGCACAGCGGCGGTGTTCGTCGGCATCCTCGCGATCTCCGCGGTCAGCGACGCGCCCCTGCGCGAGGACACGTTCGAGGCGATCTCGGCGTTCGGCACCGTCGGCCTGTCCATGAACCTGACCCCCACCCTGCCCCCCGCGGCGTGGGGCGTCCTGATGGGACTGATGTACTTGGGTCGCGTCGGACCGGTGTCCGTCGCGGCCGCCCTGGCGATGACCGCCCGGCACCGCCACTACGAATTGCCGAGGGAGGACCCCCTTGTTGGATAAGTTGTTCCGGCCCCGCCCCGCCGACGGCATGGTGCTCGTGCTCGGCCTGGGGCGTTTCGGCATCGCCTGCGCGCGCCGCCTCCAGGAACTCGGCATGGACGTGCTCGGCGTGGACGCCGACCTCGACCTGGTCAACCGCTACGCCGACACGCTGCGGCACGTCGTCCGGATGGACTCCACCGACGCGGACGCCCTGCGCCAGCTTGGCCTGGAGAACGTCGGGATCGCGATCGTGTCGATGGCGCACCTGGAGTCGTCCATCATCACGCTCTTGACCCTGAAGGAGGAGGGTGTCCCCGAGGTCTGGGCCAAGGCGTCCTCCCGCAAGCACGGGGAGCTCCTGAAGCGGATCGGCGCCGACCACATCGTCTACCCCGAGAGGTCGGCGGGGGAGCGCGTGGCACACACCGTCGCCGGCCACATGATCGAC
Organism: Micropruina sp.; assembly: GCA_035378545.1. Lineage (GTDB taxonomy): Bacteria > Actinomycetota > Actinomycetes > Propionibacteriales > Propionibacteriaceae > Micropruina. The sequence goes on from DAOSUG010000295.1 coordinate 2,829, forward strand.
TACTTCGAGTTCGAGGACGGCTTCGCCATGGCCCGGACGCTGGCGCCTTCCTTCGCGTGGGGCCGTTCCCTGGCCGAGTCGGCGATCCGCACTCGCCACGACGTCACGGTCGTCGGCCTCAAGCGGCCCGGGGAGGACTTCATCTACGCCGTGCCCGAGACCGTCGTCCTTGAGGGCGACCAATTGATCGTGTCCGGCAGCAAGCGCGACGTCGAACGGTTCGCCCGCATCAGTTGACGCAACCCCGAATGGGAATCTGGGAACGTCTGCCCCAAGACGGTGCACTACCACGAGAGCCCTATGTCAAGCAGCCTCTTGTTGGAGGGTGTTGAGCCGGCCGTGTAGGTCGGGGTTGTAGGGCTGGTGGTCGTGCCAGCAGCGCCACAGGATCCTGGTCCAGCCTTGGGCCAGGATCCTTGCTGCGTGTGGATGTCGGCAGCCGCGGTTGCGTGCTCGGTCGTAGGGCGTGTTGCTAAACCCTGTTCGTAGCCAGTCGAGTGTGGCGGCTAGGCAGATGCCGGCGTGGTAGTTGCGGGCGTACTTGTCAGATCTCATCGCCAGGCCGCGCCACTGCTTGAGCTTGTTGAAGCAGCGCTCGACGACGTTGCGGCCCTTGTAGCGTTCGCGTTGTGCCTCGCCGAAGTCGATCGGTCTGCCGGGCTTCTTACGCCGGTGGGCGATTTGGTCGTCCCGCTCGGGAATCGTGGTGGCGATGCCGTGCCGGCGTAGCCAGGTGCGGTTCGCTTTGGAGGGGTAGCCCTTGTCGGCCAGCAGTCGATCCGGTCGGGTCCGCGCACGGCCGCTGGTGGGCACCCGAACCTGCTCCATCGTCTGGATCAACATGCTCGTGTCGGCGCTCTGGCCGGGCGTGAGGATGAACGCCAGCACTCGCCCCCGACCGTCGCTGACCAGGTGATTCTTGGTCGTCAGGCCCCCACGAGAGCGTCCGAT
>DAOSUG010000296.1:0-3775 GCA_035378545.1 Micropruina sp.
CTGGCAGCTTCCCGATGTCGTACTCCGACTCTGCACAACTCCGGATCGGTGAATTACAGGCGCTCAATCGTTGATACGTCACGTGGTACGCAATTGTGCGCATGTCCACACAGATCACGGTTGCTGCAACCAGGGATAGGGTCTGCGTGACCCAGGGGGGTTGTGCGCGACGGGGGAAAGCGCAGGTGGGAGGGTTGGCCGCGAGGGTGTACGGGAGGATAGCCCGGTGCGCACTCGCGGCCTTCCGCACTCGTGGGCCTCAGTGCCATTCCCTGCCCAACTAGGCTGCAGCTGTGGCATTCGATGAAATCCTGGCCGGCCAGGTCCGCACCCTGTTGGTCGACGAATCGGACGTCACCGAGAAGCGAATGTTCGGCGGGTTGGCCTTCCTGGTGGCGGGTCACATGGCTGTCGCGGTGTCGGGTGGTGGGGGACTGATGGTGCGCACCGCACCGTCCGAAGCTCAGGCCCCGTACTTTGCCCATGCCGAGCCGATGGTGATGAATGGCCGCGAGTTGGCGGGCTGGGTACTGATGCCGGCCGAGCCGCTCACCGATGAGGCGACGCTCGCTGCGGTGGTCGGCCATGCGCGGGCGTTCGTTCGAACCCTGCCCGCGAAGTAGGTTTCGGCAATATTCTCGGCATCATGAGCACGCGCATCGAATCCGACAGCATGGGCACCATCGAGGTGCAGTCCGACCGCTACTGGGGGGCTCAGACACAGCGCAGCCTCGGCAACTTCGACATCGGGCGCGACACGTTCGTGTGGGGGCGTCCGATGATCCGGGCCCTGGGGGTGCTCAAGAAGGCGGCCGCGCAGGCGAACGCCGACCTCGCCCAGTTGCCGCCCGACGTGGCTGAGCTCATCGTGCAGGCGGCCGACGAAGTGATCGCCGGCAAGCTTGATGACCACTTTCCGTTGGTGGTGTTTCAGACCGGGTCGGGCACCCAGTCGAACATGAACTCCAACGAGGTGATCAGCAATCGCGGCATCGAGTTGGCCGGGGGTGAGTTGGGCAGCAAGAAGCCTGTGCACCCCAACGACCACGTGAACCGCGGGCAGTCGTCCAACGACACCTTTCCCACCGCGATGCATATCGCGGTGGTGTGCGAGTTGAACGAGCGGCTGTACGGTCCCGTCACTGAGTTGCGCGATGTGCTGGCCGCGAAGGCCGCCGAGTTCGACGACGTGATCATGGTCGGCCGCACCCACCTGCAGGACGCCACTCCGATCCGGCTCGGTCAGGTGATCGGCAGCTGGGTCGCGCAGATCGATTTCGCCCTGGAGGGTGTGCGCGCGGCCGATGCGCGCGCCCGCGGTCTGGCGATCGGCGGCACGGCCGTGGGCACCGGCCTCAATGCACACCCCGACTTCGGTGCGTTGACCGCGCAGAAGATCTCGGACGAGACCGGGCTTGAGTTCCATCAGGCCGGCAACCTGTTCGCCGCCTTGTCCGCCCACGATTCATTGGTTGAGGTGAGCGGCTCGCTGCGGGTGCTCGCCGGCGCCCTGATGAAGATCGCGAACGACGTGCGTTGGTACGCCTCCGGGCCCCGCAACGGCATCGGTGAGTTGTTGATTCCCGAGAACGAGCCAGGTTCGTCCATCATGCCGGGCAAGGTGAACCCCACCCAGTGTGAAGCGCTGACCATGGTGGCGACCCGAGTGTTCGGCAACGATGTCACCGTCGGTTTCGCCGGTAGTCAGGGCAACTTCCAGCTCAATGTCTACAAGCCGGTGATGGCGCATGCGGTGCTCGAGTCGACTCGGCTGCTGGCTGACGGCTGCCGCTCGTTCACCGAGCACTGCGCGGTGGGCATTGAGCCGAACCGGGCCAAGATCGACGCGAACCTGAGCAGCAACCTGATGGTGGTCACAGCGCTCAACCGGCATATCGGCTACGACAAGGCAGCCGCCATGGCGAAGAAGGCGCACAAGCAGGGCATCACTCTTCGTGAAGCAGCCCTTGCCTCCGGCGACCTGACCGGCGAGGAGTTCGACGCCTGGGTGGTTCCGGCCGACATGACGCATCCGTCGGCCTGATCAGACCCGATCGTCCGATCATTGGGTGGGCGGTGGGCGTCGATCGAGGCGCCACCGCAGCGCGCATTCGCCCACGGACCAATGGTGCAGATCAGTGGTGCCCTGCGGGGTGACCCGGTACGTCTGCCCGCGCGGTGAGCGCCACCAGAACACACCGCTCGCAGGCTGACGAAGTTGCCATTGGCGTGCGGTCTTGGCTCGGTGGACTCGGCGGGTGAGTGGCCCCAGGTTGTCGGGGCGGGTCTGCTGCGGGACGTCCGGAACGTACGCGGCGGTATGGTCCAGGTCGAGCCGGCGGGCCACTCGACTGCTGTAGGGAAAGACCTCGCACACATCGCGTAGCCGCACTGCCTCGGCGATGCGCTGCGGGATCTCGTAGCTGTCGACGGCAGGCTCTTCGCCGGCGTGTACCACGGGTGTCACCGTGATGCGGTGGGTGGCGAACAGCTGGGCAAGCTGTGCTTTGACGATCGGGCCCATGATCTCGGAGCGGGCGACACTCGAGCGGGGGCGCGAGTGTGCGCAGGCAGTGGGTCCACTGGTATGCGAGGCAGCGCAGGCGTCAGGTTCAGGTGCATCTGCGGCGGCCACCAGCTCAGGAAGCATGTCGTGGGACAGGTGAAGGTACACCCGGCAGCGTGGCAGATAACGCTCATCGTCGTCGCCGGCAAGCAGCGCGGTGGCACGCTGCGGGGTGGCAAGTATGCCGAGAGCCCTGGCCCGCCGCACGTCGAGGTCGTCGGTATCGCCGAGGCCGGCCATGGCTTTGGCCAGAGCGCTCAAGGTGGCGTCGAGTTGCTGGGCGTCGGTGGTGTCGAGCCGAGCCCACACGTCACTCACGACGGGTTCATCGGACGGTGCGATGCGACAGAACCGCTCAGCTCGCGCTCGATCGGCGGCGGCTCTGACGGCATCGGTGGCGACAAGAGCGATAAGTCCACGGGCCAGACGCATCAGCCGAGCCCAGCCCAAGGTGCCCAGCTTCGGCGCCAACGCGGTGTCGAGATCGTGAGCCTGCTCTTCAGTGAGTTCGTACTTCGCGGCCAGTTGGACAAGCTGGAACGCTCGGTAGGGCTGCACCTCGCCGCGGCACACCCAGCCCCACAGATGCGGGTGCCGGCTCTGCAGGTTGATCACATCGCGAATGAGCCACGTGGCTGCAGTGGTGGAGATGCCTTTCACCGCAGCCACCTCCAGCGGCAGAAACTCGCCGACCAGTGGACTGCCATCGGCGCCGAGGCGGGTCGCGCGTTCGCGGGTGACGTCGAGCTCGTCTTCGGTGCTCCAGGAATGCTCGGCGGCTAACTCTGACAGTGCCTGCATCTCGTCGATGTCGGCTTGACGACGTAGCTGCATCGAGCGCCGCAGGCGCCCAATGGCATCACGCGGAGAGTCGATGAGCGATTCGTACATGTGTATTATTATACTCACACACGCACGCCTCCACAAGACCCCGAGCAGACTCATCCTGATTGCCGGCGGTGACGTTTGTGATACCTCTGACGAAGCCATGGATCTGGGCCTACTCCGGCATCCAGTTCTGAATCTGGCAGGCTGAGCCGGTGCCCGACGAGACCTCCAGCCAGCCCGTCGCGCCATCGCCTCCGGTGAGTCCCGTCACCCTGGTCACCCCGACGCCCCTGACCCTGCGCGCTCGATCGTTCTCGGCAGCCCGTCCGGCCGTCATGGGTATCGTGAACTGCACGCCCGACTCGTTCTATGCCGCCGCAC
>DAOSUG010000297.1:0-3773 GCA_035378545.1 Micropruina sp.
GTGGGCTCTGTTCGAGCGACGTCGTCAGCGGTTCGGAGCTGTTCGAGCCTGCCCGCGGGCTTTCTGCTGGCCACCGGGTTCACGCCCGCTGAGCGTGCCGGACGGTGGCGCCTCGACCTGGGCGCCACCGCACGCGTGCCCTTCGAAGGCGTGATGGATCGCTTGGAACGCCTGGTTCAGTCGGTTCGGCCGGTGGCCCCGCCCGAACCGGCGGGTCGTCAGGTCATCGGCGCCTGGCGCAGCTGAGCAATGCCGAGTGCAGTGGTTGATACGGGCTGACTAGGTGTTTCGATGAGCGCACCACCAGTTCAGCGGGGGCGTTCGGCGGGCTCAACCCACGAGTCTCGGCGTGGATCTCGCAAGAGCTCGGTCAGCCACGGGTCATGACCCGGCCGACCAGCGCTGCGTCAGATGAACTCCTCGATGGCGCGAATCAGCGCGGCCTTGGTCTTGCCGCCGGTGAACGACTTGACCACTTCGCCGCCGGAGAAGATCTGGATCGTCGGTAGGCCCAGCACGCCCTGCTCGGTAGGAATTCGCGGGTTGGTGTTGGTGTCGAGCTTGTAGAAGCCCATGCGGTCGCCGAACTCGCCGGCCAACTCGTCGATGATCGGCGAGATCTGGCGGCAGGGGGCGCACCAGTCGGCCCAGTAGTCGACCAGCACGGGCTTGGGCGACCGCACCACCAGCGATTCGAACGTGTCGTCGGTGACAGCGCTGACTTCGGCCATCGGGGGATCCTCTCGGTTGGTTTCGGGGTGTTGCGGGACGAAGTCAGACGTTAGCGCTGAGCTCGGACAGTTCGGCCAACTCGGCGAGGTCGGTCAGTTCGGCCAGGTAGCGCTCGGCGTCCAGGGCCGCTGAGCAACCCGTACCGGCGGCGGTGATCGCCTGACGGTAGGTGTGGTCGACCAGGTCACCGGCGGCGAAGACGCCCGGCAGGTTGGTATGCGTGGTGCCCGGCTGCACCAGTACGTAGCCGGCGGCATCGGTGTCGACCTGGCCCTGAACCAGGGCCGAGCGGGGATCGTGGCCGATCGCGATGAAGCAGCCCTGCACCTCGAGTTCGCGCTGCTCGCCGCTGATGCCGTCGGCCAGCGTGACCGAGGTGAGCGACGGGTTGCCGTTCAGCGACACCACCCGGCAGTTCCAGGCGAAGCTGATCTTGGGGTCGAGTTCGGCTCGCGCGATCATGATCTTGGACGCGCGCAGCTCGTCGCGGCGATGCACCACGGTGACCGAACTGGCGAACCGGGACAGGAACGTGGCCTCCTCGAGCGCCGAGTCGCCGCCGCCCACCACCGCGATGTCCTTATCGCGGAAGAAGAAGCCGTCGCAGGTCGCGCACCAGCTGACCCCGCGGCCGCTGAGTTCGTCCTCGCCGGGCACGCCGAGGCGACGATAGCCCGATCCCATGGCCAGGATCACGGCCTTGGCCCGGTGCACGCCGCCCTCGGAGTCGGTCACCGACTTGATCACGCCGGTGAGGTCGACCTCGACGATATCGTCGGTGACGATCTCGGCGCCGAACCGTTCGGCCTGGCTGCGTAGGTTGCCCATCAGGTCGGGGCCCATGATGCCCTCGGGAAAGCCGGGAAAGTTCTCCACATCGGTGGTGTTCATCAGGGCACCGCCCGACTCGAGGGCCCCCTCGAACACCAGCGGACGAAGGTCGGCACGCGCTGCGTAGATGGCGGCGGTGTAGCCGGACGGACCGGACCCGATGATGATGACTTCGCGAACCTCAGACATGCAGTTCCTTGCGTGTGGTGGACGACCCACAGCCTAACCGGCGGTGGCATCTACCCGAGAAACGAGGACCGCGACCCGGCTATTCCCGCCCTGTTACGCGATCGGTAGGGCGGCCCGAAGGCTCCAGCGACCATCCGCAGTCGAGATCGCCACCTGACCTCCCAGCGCCTCGATGCGTTCGCGGGCGCCCATCAGGCCCAGCCCGTCGCGGTTGATCGCCCGACCCGGTTCGGCGTCGTTGACCATGGTGACCTGCACCTGCTCGGCGTCGTGGGTGAGGGCGACCAGGCAGCGTCCGCCGGGGGTGGCGTGCCGGACGATGTTGTTGACCCCCTCGACCAGGAACTTGGCGACCGCCTGGCGCAGCGCCGGACGGAGCGAGGCGGGCACCGGTTGGTACTGCAGGTCGACCGGAAAGCCGCTGCGCTGCAGCCGGTCGCGCTGGGCGTCCAGAAACTCGCCGAGATCGGTGACCTGCCAGGCAGGACGATCGGTCTCGGCCCGCAGCACGTGCAGCATGGCGCGCAGGTCCTGAATGGAATCGCGGGCCAGTTCGGCAATCTCGCGCAGCGCGGCTTCGACCTGCGGCGGCACGTCCGGCTCCTCCAGCGCCCCATCAGCCCGCATGGCGATCAGGGTGTCGGTCTGGGCCACCGTGTCGTGCAGGTCCTGCGCGATGCTGCGCCGCACGTCTCGGACGGCCTCGGCCCGGGCCCGTTCGGCTGCGATCAGGCGAAGCTCCAGTACCCGCCAGGTCACACCCAGCAGCACGGTGCCGGCCATCAGCACCGTGAAGAAGACGACGCTGGTCAGCGTGTGCCGCCCGTTCTCGGGCCACAGGGCCACCGGCGGCAGGCTGAGCATCAGCAGGGCCAGCGCCAACGGCACCGTGCCCCGACGGCCCTGGGCAGCCCACGAGAGCACCACCAGATGCACGCCCAGCAGGCCGATGCCGGGTACGGTTCCGGTTGCCAGCAGCAGTACCAGGGCCAACGCCGCCAACCCGGCGGCGAAGACGGGACGGGTGCGGGCGAGGCCGCCGGCCACGCAGGCGACGACGTTAAAGGCTTTCGCCCAGCCGGACTCCTCGGAGCTGGTGACCAGGGCGGTGCACAGCAGCAGTGCAGCCAGGATCGCCTCGATCGGAAGGTGACTCAACAGGCGGTTCAGTCGCGCTGCCGATGGCGTCGTGGGTGCGGGGGGTGCTGCCACAGGGCCAATTGTGTCAGCACTTCGGGTTGGCGTCCGCTCAACGCTCGCAACAGAGCCCGAAGATCCGGCACAGCCAGGGAATGACGTGGGTCGAACTGCCGGTGCTGGCCGCCGGCACGCTCGGCCGGCCGAGCGGCACGCCGGCGGTCAGCCCGATGGCCAGGGCGAGTCCGAACGCGATCGCGATCACGAATGTGCGCATGAGGTGCTCCTTTGCTCCCGAGGTGGTACTGCGCTCACAAGCTAGGCAGCGGACGCGAGCCAGGGCGGGGGCCCCCGTCGGCCGACACCTTTCGGAGACGTTCGGTGTCTCCCAAAGTTGCATGTTGTCCGCCGGGCATTGTCGAGCGGCCGGTGTCCGGCCTGAACTGGTCACGGTCGTTGGTGGGCAACGGCCGAGCGGCGCCGAGGCGACGATCGCCCGGCGCGGAGAGGAGTCATCATGTTGGAGACCTACGTCCGGACGCGGCTTGCCGTGGAGGACTTCGTCCGTCGGCAAGCGGACGTGGCGACCCGCAGCGAGTACCGCTGGGTGTGGCTGGTGCTGATCGGCATCCTGGTGATCGCTGCGGCCGTCGCCTGGGTCTACTGCCGCAACGCCGGCTACCGCGGGTTCAGCGGTCACATCGAGGCGGTCAAGGGTCCGTTCGGAATCAAGATCGGCATCAAGCTCGGCTGCTACTGAGCCTCACGACTAGTGCTGAAGGAGGCGTGGTGGATATTCCGCTCATGGTGCGTGGCCTGACCAAGACCTATGGCACCCGGACCGGCATCGCCGGGGCGAGCTTCGAGGTGAGGCCCGGCGAGAT
>DAOSUG010000298.1:0-3772 GCA_035378545.1 Micropruina sp.
AACCAGCCCACCCGCACCGCCGTGCTGCCGGCGCTGCTGCCGCTGGATCAGCTGCCGTCGGCCAGTTCGCTGAACATGACCGTGATGAGCGCGGGCGCCATCGCCGGGCCGCTGGTCGGCGGGGCGCTGATTCCGGTCTTCGGCTTTCCCCTGCTCTACCTGATCGACACCGTCTGCCTGCTCGCCACCTTGTGGGCGGTGACCAGCCTGCCGAAACTGCCTCCGCTCACGGCGCACCGCGGCACGCCCGGCCTGCGCTCGGTGCTGGACGGCCTGCGCTACCTGCTCGGCCACCCGATTCTACTGACGTCGTTCCTGGTGGACGGCATCGCGATGATCTTCGGCATGCCGCGCGCACTGTTCCCCCAGGTGGCGCACCAGAGCTTCGGCGGTCCGTCCGACGGCGGCCTGGCCTTCGCGCTGCTCTTCGCCGCCATGCCGGCCGGTGCCGTGCTGGGCGGAGTGGTGTCGGGGTGGGTGTCGCGCATCGACCGGCAGGGCCTGGCCGTGGTGTGGGCGGTGGCCGCGTGGGGTGCGGCGATCGTCGTCACCGGAGCCGCGATCTGGTTCGCGCCGTCCGCACCGACGGCGATGCTCGCGGTCGCGGTCGCCGCGCTGGCCTTCGGTGGTGCCGCCGACATGGCCTCGGCGGCCTTCCGGCAGTCGATGCTGCTGGGCGCTGCCGACGACGACGTGCGCGGACGGCTGCAGGGCGTGTTCATCGTGGTCGTGGCGGGTGGACCACGGATCGCGGACGTGCTGCACGGCTGGGCCGCGGACGGCATCGGCACGGCTGCCACCACCGCGGGCGGCGGCGTGCTGGTGATCGTCGGCGTGGCCATCACCGCCGTCGCCTTGCCGGCCTTCGTCCGCTACCGGCTGTCTGAGCACCCGGTGCGGTAAGGGAGGCGTCAAGAACCGGCGGCGCGGCGTCAAGGACGCATCAAGACGCGAGCGCGCACCCCGCGACCGGAGTGTGCTGGGCACGTGACCGTCTCGATGCGTCTGCCCAAGCGCCTGCTCGTCGGTAATCCGATGACCTCCACCCAACTGCAGGACACGCTGCTGCCGAAGCGGCTCGCCCTGCCCGTGTACTGCTCCGACCCGATCAGCTCGAACGCGTACGCCACGCAGGAGATCCTGCTGGTGCTCGCTCTCGGCGGGGCGTCCATGGTGCTGTTCACGCCGTGGGTGGCGGTGGCGGTGGTGTCGCTGCTGGCGCTGGTCACGCTGAGCTACCGGCAGACCTGCCACGCCTACCCCGACGGTGGCGGCGCCTACGCGGTCAGCAAGGCCAACCTGGGCGGCAATGCGTCGCTGGTCGCCGCGTCGGCCCTGATGGTGGACTACGTGATGACGGTCGCGGTGTCGATCGCGTCCGGGGTCGAGAACCTGGTGTCGGCGATTCCCGCCCTGCGGCCCTACTCGGTGATGCTGTGCCTGGTGTTCATCGTGCTGCTGACCGTGATGAACCTGCGTGGGGTGCGCGAGTCGGGCACCCTGTTCGCCATTCCGACCTACGGTTTTCTGGTCAGTGTGTTCGTGATGCTCGGGGCCGGGTTCTTCAACGTGGCGACCGGGCACGCCCCCGTCGCCGAGTCGGCCGGTTTCGGCTTCGTGCCGACCGACCCGACCGGTGTCGCACTGATCATCCTGCTGCTGCGCGCCTTCGCCTCCGGCTGTACCTCGCTGACCGGCGTCGAAGCCGTCAGCAACGGGGTGCCGACCTTTCGCAAGCCCAAGGCGCACAACGCGTCGCTGACCCTGCTGGCGATGGGCGGGCTGAGCATCGCGATGATGATCGGCATCTCGGTGCTGAGCACCGTCTCGCACATTCACATCGCCGACTCACTCGGCGACCTGACCGGCGTGCCCGCCGGCTACGAGCAGCGGACGGTGCTGGCCCAGCTGTCGGCGGCGGTGTTCGGCAACAACACCCTCGGCTTCTTCGCTGTGCAGGGCTTCACCACGGCGATCCGGTGCTGGCGGCCAACACCGCGTTCAACGGCTTTCCGATCCTCGCCTCGATCCTCGCCGCCGACCTGTACATGCCCAAGCAGCTGCGGCGCCGGGGGGACCGGCTGGTGTTCAGCAACGGCATCCTGATCCTGGCGGCAGTGGCCGGTGGCCTGATCGTGGTCTTCGACGGATCGGTGACCCGGCTGATCCAGCTGTACATCCTGGGAGTGTTCGTGTCGTTCACGCTCAGCCAGCTCGGCATGGTGGTGCATTGGCGCCGGGACGCCGCCGCCCACGGCTGGAGCACCCGCAAGCTCGGTGCGCTCAGCATCAACGCCGTCGGCGGTGTGGCCACCGCACTGGTGCTGGTGATCGTGCTGATCACCAAGTTCACCCACGGCGCCTACCTGGTGGTGATCGCCATTCCGGTGCTGTTCTTCGTGATGAAGCGGATCCGCCGCCACTACGAGCGGGTGTCGAAACAGCTTCGTCCCAAGGCCGCCGGCATCACGCTGCCCAGCCGCACCCACGCCGTCGTGCTGATCAGCCAACTCAACGAGCCGGCGCTGAAGGCGCTCGCCTTCGCTCGCGCGATCCGTCCCGACACGATCACCGCGCTGCGCGTCGACACCGACCCCGAACGAACCTCGAAGCTGGTCGAGGAGTGGACCGGCCGCGAGATCAAGGTGCCGCTGACCATCGTCAGTTCTGTATACCGCGATCTCACCGCACCCGTGCTGGACTACCTGGCCGGGTTGCGCGTCGGCCCGCGCGACGTGGTGCAGGTGTTCGTGCCCGAATACGTGGTGGGGCACTGGTGGGAGCAGGTGCTGCACAACCAGAGTGCGCTGCGGTTGAAGGCCCGGCTGCTGTACATGCCCGGCGTGATGGTGACCAGCGTGCCGTACCAGTTGAAGTCGGCCGAGCCCTACATTCTGGAGCGTCCTGGCCTGGAAGCCGATCACGACCGGCGCGGTCTGGCAAGCTCGCGCTTGCGAGTGAGCGGCCGGAGGATCGGGTGGGTGATTCGGTGCCGCCCGCGCCCCCGGCCGCACTGCCGCGGCCCAGGCGGCTCGCCGGGCATGCGGTGGCACTGATCGGTCCGCTGGCGCTCACCGTGTTGCTGCTGCCGCTGCGCGACCGGCTGGGTGTCGACACGGTGCTGCTGCTGTTCGTGCTGGTGTCGGTGACCGCCTCGGCGGTCGGCGGGGTGTTGCCTGCGCTGGTGGCCTCGGCGCTGGGGTGCGGGCTGGCGAACTTCTTCTTCACCCGCCCCTACGGCAGCCTCACCGTGGCCAGCACCGACGAACTCATCGACCTGCTGATCTTTCTGGCCGTCGCGGTGGTGGTCGGCGTGGTCACCGAGTGGGGTGGACGCGCCCGGGCCCGATCAGAGGGTGCCAAGGTGCGCGCCGAGTGGCTGGCCGGCCTCGACGCCCGCAGCGAAGAGCCCGACTCCGTCGAGGTGGCCCTGGGCGAGGCCCGCGCCCTGTTCGCGATGAACCGGGCGGCCCTGGTGGACGCCACCGGGCACGAGTTGGCCGCGTGGGTGCCGGCCGGGCCGGGGACGCGACGTTGAACGCCGATGCCGGCGAGGGCCTGCGGTTGGCCCTGAGCGGGCCGGCGCGGGTCGGTGCCGACCGGTCCCTGCTGCGTGACCTGGCGGCCACCACCGCCCGGCTGTGGCGCGCTCGCGAGCTGACCGAGCGGGCCCGCAGAGCCGAGGAACTCGCCCGGATCGATGAGCTGCGCTCCGATCTGCTGGCCGCCGTCGGCCACGACCTGCGCAACCCGCTGGCCGCGCTGCGGGCCG
>DAOSUG010000299.1:0-3760 GCA_035378545.1 Micropruina sp.
AGGTGATTCCGCACATCACCAACGAGATCAAGGACGAGATGCTGTCGATGGCCGGCCGGGGCATCGACGTGGTGATCCACGAGATCGGCGGCACCGTCGGCGACATCGAGTCGCTGCCCTTTCTTGAGGCCGCCCGCCAGGTGCGCCGCGACGTCGGACGCGAGAACGTATTCTTTCTGCACGTGTCGCTGGTGCCCTACCTGGGACCGTCCGGCGAGTTGAAGACCAAGCCGACCCAGCACTCGGTGGCCGCCCTGCGCCAGGTCGGCATCACCCCCGATGCGATTGTCTGCCGCTCCAACCGTGAGATTCCGGACGGGGTCAAGCGCAAGATCTCCCTCATGTGTGACGTGGACGAGGAAGCCGTGGTGAGTTGCCCCGACGCGCCGTCCATCTACGACATTCCGAAGGTGTTGCACGACGAGGGCCTCGACGCCTACGTGGTGCGGCGGCTCGGGGTCAGCTTCCGCGACGTGAACTGGACGAAGTGGAACGACCTGCTGCAGCGCGTCCATCACCCCAAGGAGGACGTCACGATCGGCCTGGTCGGCAAGTACATCGACCTGCCGGACGCCTACTTGAGCGTATCCGAGGCACTGCGGGCGGGTGGTTTCGCCAACCACGCCAAGGTGCACATTCGCTGGATCGCCTCCGACTCATGCGAGACCCCGTCCGGGGCGGCCGAACAACTCGGCGACCTGGACGGCATCGTGGTGCCGGGCGGATTCGGCATTCGCGGCGTCGAGGGCAAGCTCGGCGCGCTCAGGTACGCCCGCGAGAACCAGTTGCCCACGCTCGGGCTGTGCCTGGGCCTGCAGTGCATGGTGATCGAGGTGGCCCGCGACCTGTGCGGGCTGGACGACGCGGCGTCCACAGAGTTCGAGCCGGACACCAACGCGCCGGTGATCGCGACCATGGCCGAACAGGTCGCGCACGTGTCGGGGGAGGGTCAGTTGGGCGCAACGATGCGGCTCGGCTCGTACCCGGCCGACCTGACCAAGGGTTCCCTGGTCGCGAAGCTCTACGGCACCACGCACGTGGCCGAGCGGCACCGGCACCGCTACGAGGTCAACAACGCCTACCGGGACGAACTGGAGGCCGCGGGACTGCGGGTGGTCGGCACGTCCCCCGATTCGAAGCTCGTCGAGTTCGTCGAACTCGACCCGGCCCAGCATCCGTTCTTCGTGGCCACCCAGGCCCACCCGGAACTGAAGTCGCGGCCGACCAAACCCCACCCACTGTTCGTCGGCCTGGTCGGCGCCGCGCTGCATCGCAAGTTGTCGGCCCGGCTGCCGGTTGAGGAGGACCGATGACCTCCCCGCTGCGCGTCCTTGGGCACGGCGAGGGCGTGGACGTGCCGGCGAACTGGCCGTTGGTCGCGCACCGGGTGCTGGGGGAGGGCGCAGTCAGCGACTATGTGGACGACATCGTCGACACTCCGGCCGGTGAACGGATGCACCGGCAGTACCTGCTGCACCCCGGCGCCGTCGCGGTGATCGCGCTGGACGAGCACGACCGCGTGGTGGTGGTGCGGCAGTACCGGCACCCGGTCGGCTTTCAGCTGATCGAACCGCCGGCGGGGTTGCTCGATGCTGACGGTGAATCATGGCTGGCGGCCGCGCAGCGCGAACTGGCCGAAGAGGCGATGCTGGCCGCGGACGACTGGCGGCTCCTGGTCGACATGTTCACCTCGCCGGGGTGCAACTCCGAGTCGATCCGGTTCTTCCTGGCCCGGGGGCTGCACGCCGTCCCCCGTCCGGACGGGTTCGTGGTCGAGCACGAAGAACTCGACATGGAACTGTGCCTGGTGCCATTGACCGACCTGCTGGAGGCCATCTACGCCGGCCGGGTGCAGAGCCCCACCATCGTCGCCGGTGTGCTCGCCCTCGAAGCGGCCCGCCTCGGTGGGCGGCTGGACGACCTGCGCCCCGCCGACAGCCCATGGCCGGCCCGCGAGGTGCGTCACCACCTGCTGGACGAGATCGCGAAGCTGGCCTGAGCCCGCCATGCCCCCACAGGCGGCCGTGCAACGGGTGATCGGGTCGTTTCTCGATCACCTGACGGTGGAGCGGGGGGCGTCGGGCAACACCGTCGCCGCGTACCGGCGCGATCTGGGCCGCTACCAGGAGTTTCTGGACGAGTGCGGAATCGCGGAACTGACCGGTGTGGCCGAAGCGGACGTGGCGGCGTTCGCCGTCACGCTGCGCGAGGGTCGCCAGGGCCGGCCCACACTGGCGCCGAGCAGCGTCGCCCGGGCCCTGAGCGCGGTGAAGTCGCTGCACCGTTTCGCCGTGGATGACGGGCTGGCCGCCGACAACCCAGCGACGGGGGTGTCGCCTCCGCAGGCCGGGCGCAGGCTGCCCAAGGCGCTGTCGATCGATCAGGTGCAGGCCCTGCTGGACGCTCCCGACGTCTCTACCCCGGGCGGCCTGCGCGACGAGGCGCTGCTGGAGTTGCTGTACGGCACCGGCGCCCGGATCACCGAACTGGTCTCGCTCGACGTGGACGACGTGACGCATCTGACCCACGATGCGGATGCCGGCCTGCGACTGTTCGGCAAGGGCCGCAAGGAACGCGTGGTGCCGGTCGGCTCGTACGCGCGCGCCGCCCTGGACGCCTGGCTGGTGCGGGGACGTCCGGCCATGCTCGAACACGCCCGCGCCTCGACGCCGGCACTCTTCGTCAACACGCTGGGTAGGCGGTTGAGCCGGCAGTCCGCGTGGGCCATGCTTCGCGATTGCGCCGATCGGGCCGGCATCACCGCCGAGATCGGCCCGCACACCATGCGGCACTCGTTCGCCACCCACCTGCTGGACGGGGGAGCGGACGTCCGGGTGGTGCAGGAACTGCTCGGACACGCGTCCGTCACCACCACGCAGATCTACACCCTGGTCACCGTCGAGCACCTGCGCGAGGTGTATCTGACCGCCCATCCCCGGGCCCGCTGACGGCGAAGCCCGCACACGCCTCGGCGTCCTACGTGCCGTCGTTGGCAATCGGGTGAGGGGCGAATCGACCAGTCCTGTCCCACACCTAGAGGGCACCTCGGTGATGCGGGCGACGGACGCTGGCGAAGCCGTGCTGCGAGTGCGCCACCTGGGCGACCGAGCGGCTGCGGGCCGACGCTCACCTCGGCAGCAACGTAGCGATGCCCTCACACAGGTCGGTAGGCAACTGGACACGCTTCACGACTGGCGTCCATAGGCGAACGTCGCGGCCCTGCTCCCTGCGACGGTTCCGACCGACGACCCGGACGCGATGGTCGGCAGCACGCTGCTGCGGTGCCGCTCGAACGGGCGATCCGACTCGTCGACGTGGCCTGTGCACGCCGCCCGGACGCGCCGGCCTCAATCCTGCGAGCCGCGGACGACAGCGGGCCGACAACTACCTGCTGCCGTGCTCGACGACCCCGGCCACAGCCGTGCTGCACGGTGAACGCGCCAGCCTCACGTCCGGCCGCACACGACATGAACATCAGTCATATTTGCGACTGTGGAAATCGTCCCGCGTTCGAGATGCCGCGCAAACGGGAAGTGGCTTGGGGAATGCCCTGCGACACAATGGTTATCTTCGAGATTCGCGCAGTTTGTCCTTGACAGCATGAGCGAGCACGCGGCAGCATGGCACCACCCCCAGGAGGTGAGACATCAATCCCTCATCTTCTCCGTTCATCCGGTTCCGTGCTCAAACGCGGAATAGAGAGGAGAGTGTTAGGGCCATGCATGCTGATGCACTGCGTTCGTGCCATATATAACCCGGT
>DAOSUG010000300.1:0-3736 GCA_035378545.1 Micropruina sp.
GCCGTGCAGCGCATCGACCCAGGCCCGTTCGCGCACGTCCATCGGTGAGCCGCCGGTGACCAGCGCGATACGGCGGTGCCCGTGCACCTCGGCCAGGTGCCGCACCGCCGACTGCGTGCCGCCGTAGAAGTCGGGGGAGAGGCTGGGCACCGCGTCCATCGACATGTCGAGGCTGAGCTTGACCAGGGGAAACGTCAGTCGTCCGGTGCGGGCGATCAGGTCGGCCGGCGGTGGGGTGGCGGTGATGATGCCGTCCACCTGATGGCCGGCCAGCGACTCGACCAACTCGGGCAGGTAGTCGGGTTGCGCCTGCCCCAACACCAGCCGGACGCCGCGTGCGGCCGCCGCCTTCTCGACCGCCTTGGCCAGGGTCGCGAAGTACTGGTTCTCGACGTCGGGCACGACCAGGCCGATCAGGTCGGAGCGTCCGGTGATCAGCGAGCGGGCCGCCGTGTTGGGCCGGTAGCCCAGCTTGTCGATCGCGTCCAGCACCCGGGCCTTGGTGGCCGCCGCGACCGGACGGGGCCCGTCGTTGACCACGTAGCTGACCACGGCACTGCTCACTCCGGCCAGCCGGGCGACGTCGTCGCGGGTGGCGTCGCGACCCCTGGCCGCACCACCTCGCACCATCACACCCCCTCGCCTGCGGTCACTCTACTGGCGGCCGCGGCGAAACCTGCGCTTGAGCCGCAGCTCGGCCGGCAACGGGGGTGCGGCCAGGCGTGGGGTGCGGCCGCGGTAACCGGCGACCCGGCCGAAGCGGTCGTCGGGGGCATCGTTCCACTCCTCGCGCATGCGGACGATGTCGTCGTGGCTACGTCCGATGAAGTTCCACCACATCACGATGCCCTCGTCGAAGGGTTCACCCCCGAGCAGCATCACCCGGGCCGGCGCGTCGGTCGGGTTGGTCAGCCGCAGATGGTCGAGGCCCGCGTCGCGCACGCCCAACACGCTGCGGTCGAGGCGCACGCCGTCGAAGTCGACGTGACCGGTGTCGACCAGCACACCATGCTCGAAGCCGGCCTCGACCGCGACCTCCCACGTGACGCCCGGGTCGAGAATCACCTCGGCGCCCAGCAACGGGGTCTGGGTGTGCACGGGCGAGGTGCTGCCGGCCAGCGAGCCGGTCAGGACCCGGGCGTGAACCCCGTCCAGTTCGACCGGGTCGGGGGCATGGTGTTGAAACTCGCGCACCAGGTCGCGGTCGTGCTCGGGCAACGCCACCCACAGCTGGACGCCGTGCAGCAGCTCGCGCTCAGGGGTGCTGACCTCGGAGTGCGCGATGCCGTAGCCGGAGGTCATCAGGTTCAGCTCGCCCGGCCGCACCATGGCGTGCACCCCGCCCGAGTCCCGGTGCTCGATCTCGCCCTCGAACAGCCAGCTGACGGTCTGCAGCCCGGTGTGCGGGTGCGGGGGAACGTCCATGCAGATGCCGTGTTCGGGCCCGTAGTGATCGGCGAAGCACCAGGCGCCCACGAACGAACGGCGTAGTGAAGGCAGGGTCCGTCGCACCTTGAGGGCGTCCTCGCCCAGCTGGACGCTCTTGGGTTCGATCCGCTGGATCTCGCGCGGGTCGTGGGCGGCATCGGTGACGCACTCGTGCACCTCGGCCCGGGTCTCGGTGTTGCTCATGAGGCACCTCCTGGTCGCGTGCCGGGGCGGCCAGCCTATGCGCGGATCCGGTTTGCGTCGCGGCGTCCGGCGCGGATCCGGGCTACGTCGGGCTGTGCCGGAGCGTCCAGGATCGGCCCGACCTGCTGCGAACGACGAGAGACCCGGGACGACCTGCGTCCCGGGTCCCGCATTGCGCTCGGCCCAAGTGGGGAGCGGCCCACTCAGGAGTTCCCCCCTGATCGCGGCTCACCCCTGATCAGGGTGCAGCCCGCACGCTACTCAGCCGGGCAGCACGTCGCCCGAGGGCCAGGTCTTGGTGATGAAGTCCTTGACCTGCTGGGAATGCAGCAGCTCCTCGAGCTTGGCCACGCCCGGGTTGGTGTTGTCCGTGCGCCAGACCAGCAGGTTGGCGTACGGGTTGTCCTTGACGCCCTCGACCGCCAGCGCGTCCTTGGTCGACAGGCCCGCGGTCAGAATGAAGTTGCCGTTGACGAACGCGAGATCGATCTTCGGGTCGTCCAACTGCTGCACGATCACCTCGGGCTGGTTCTCGACGAACACGAACCCCTTCGGGTTCTGCGCCTTGGTCAGGTTCAGCACGTTGGAGCTGTCAGTGATGCCGGTCAGCAGCCCGGCGCCCTCGAGCAGCCGCAGCCCGCGGATCTGATTGGACGCGTCGTTGGTGATCGCGATGGTCGCACCCTGGGGCAGCTCGGCCAGCGACTTGTACTTCTTCGAGAACGCGGCGTACGGCTCGATGTGAATGCCGGTGCCGTGCGAGAACGCGTAGCCCCGCTCCTTGATCTGTTCCTCGAGGTAGGGCAGGTGCTGGAAGTAGTTGGCGTCCAGTTCCTTGCTGGCCAGGGCCTCGTTCGGCTGCACGTAGTCGTCGAACTCGACGATCTTGAGGTCGAGACCGGCGGCCGGCGCCAGGTTCTGCTTGACGAACTCAAGGATCTTGGCGTGCGGCACCGGGCTGGCGCCGACCGTCACCGTGGTGAGTGCGGCCGAGGACGTGGTCGCGCCGGCCGGCGTCGCTGTCGTGGCCGGGGCTGCGCTGCTGCAGGCGCCCAGCGCGAGGGTCAGGGCGGACGCCGCCGCAACGGCGAGCAGCTTTCTGAAGGTTCCCATGATTCTCCTTGTGGATCGCCGGTCGTGGGTGCTGACTGGCTGGTGTGACCGGGCCCGGATCGGGCGCGGAAGAGTGGGGTCGGACGGAATGAAGTGCGCGAACCCGAGCGATCCGTCCTGCTGTGAACTCGGACGCGGTGGACGCGAGGTGGGCGGGTTCATCGGTGGTCCACCCGGCGCACGATGAGGTCGCCGGCCACCTGGACCAGCTGCACCAGCAGCACCAGCACGATCAGCACCACGACCATCACCTCGGGCTGAAAACGCTGGTAGCCGTAGTTGTACGCGAGCCTGCCCAGGCCGCCGCCGCCGATCAGGCCGGCCATCGCCGAGTACCCGATCAGGGCCACGACGGTGGTGGTGATGCTGGCCACCAGCGCCGGCAGGGCCTCGGGAATGAGCACTTTGTACACGGTCTGGAAGCGGGTCGAGCCCATGGCGTGGGCGGCGTCCACCTTGCCCGGATGCACCTCGCGCAGCGAGGCCTCGACCAGCCTGGCGAAGAACGGCACACAGGCGATGGTCAGCGACACTGACGCGGCGATCGGACCGATCGAGGTGCCGACCAGCCATCGGGTGAACGGAATCAGCGTCACCATCAGGATCGCGTAGGGAATGGAGCGGGTGATGTTCACCAGCACCCCGCCCAGCACCACGTTGACCGGACGGTTGGCGGCCAGGCCGCCCGGTTGGGTGACGAACAGCACCACACCGAGCGGCAACCCGAACAGCACCGTCGCAAGGCCGGCGATGCCGACCATCTGCAGGGTTTCGAGAAAGGCGGGCCACAACCCGGTGGTGATCGCCGGGTTGGTGATCAGGCTCTGCCAGAAGTCGATCATCGCGCCACCTCGTCGCCGGTTCGGGCCGCCGAGGCGCCGAGCCTGCGCAGGCCGGCCACCACCTCGTCCGGGCGGAGGGGCGGTGGGACCAGTGCCCGATGCCGCGCGAAGGTGACGCCGCCGAGGGTTTCGACGGTGCCGGCGACCAC
>DAOSUG010000301.1:0-3736 GCA_035378545.1 Micropruina sp.
CCGACGACGATGCGATCTTCATTCCCGACGTGGGCACCCCGGTGATCTGGGCCGCGCGCTACCTGCGGATGAACGGCAAGCGGAGCCTGCTGGGATCGTTCGTGCACGGATCCATGGCCAACGCACTGCCGCAGGCGACCGGTGCGGCGGTCGCACAACCCGGACGCCAGGTGGTCGCCCTGTCGGGCGACGGCGGCGTGACGATGCTGCTCGGAGAACTGCTGACCCTGACGCAGAATCACCTGCCGGTCACCATCGTGGTGTTCAACAACGGCTCGCTCAACTTCGTGGAGCTGGAGATGAAGGCCACGGGTTTCGTCAACTACGCCACTGACCTGGAGAACCCCGACCTGGCGGCGGTGGCCTCCGCCGTGGGGTTGAAGGGCATCCGGGTCACCCGCTCCGATCAGTTGCAGGACGCGCTGCGCGAAGCACTGGCCCACGATGGACCGGCCCTGGTCGACGTGGTAACCGAGCGGCAGGAACTGACCATTCCGCCGTCCGTCAGCGTGGAACAGGCCACGGGCTTCGCGCTCTACGCGATGCGCACCCTGCTGTCCGGACGCGGTGACGAACTGCTCGACCTGACCCGCACGAACCTTCGCCAAGTGTTCTGAGCGGCCTGTCGCGGCGTGCGGGCGGTTCCTGCGCCGAGACGCATTGCCGTCGAGTGTTGTCGGGGCGCATAAGCGGCGGCCGCACGGACGGAGGCCGCCATGGCGTACGACCACGACCTGCTCGTGGTGGGCGGGGGCCCGGGCGGTCACCGCGCCGCCATCGCCGCGGCGGAACTCGGCCGCCGGGTGGCGATCGTCGACCGCAAGCAGCTGATCGGCGGGGTGTGCATCAACACCGGCACTATTGCGTTCACGACACGAGGCCGTGCTGTACCTGACCGGTATGCGGGCCGGCTGGCCGCGGTGCCCTTCATGGGAGAAGAGCCGGGCGACATCACCGCGCTGCAGCCGATCGGCATCTCCGGCATTCCCGAGATCAGCACCTATGCGTCATCCCGGCGAACGCCGTGATCTCAGCCCCGAAGACGAGGTCTTGTAGCCTCTCGAGCTTGTCGGAACCGATCCTTGGTAGATTTCGCCAGCATCGGTCACCATCAATCGGCCGCCCTCGAAAGATGGAGTGAATCCGCCTCCCGAAGTCGGTACACCAGTTCACTCCTTGTTCAGGAGCATGCGCGCCGGGTCGGGAGCACCGCCCGCCCCGCTCCACTGTCGCTCGTGGACGAAGCCACCATCCGCCGAACGCCGGGATCTCAACCCCGGAGACGAGGTCTTGTAGCCTCTGGAGCCTGTCGGGAGCGATTGTTGCTAGATTTCGCCGCCGTCGGTCACCATCAATCGGCCGCCCTCGAAAGATGGAGTGAATCTGCCTACCGAAGTCGGTACACCAGTTCACTCCTTGTTCGGGAGCCTGCGCGCCGGGTCGGTAGCACCTTCCGCCCCGCTCCACTGTCGTTCGTGGACAATGCCACCATCCACCATTGGTCATCCAGGCGTTCGCCGGGATCCCACACACTGCTGGTCACGGTTGTCGGGACCTGCCGTGGGCCGAGATCCCGGCGTTCGCCGGGCTGACGGGGACGGCCATGAGTGGAGATCCGGCGTTCGCCGGGATGACGGGACGGGCGAACATGACGGGACGGCCGGACCCCCCGCTTGCTCCGGGCTGACGGGGACGGCCATGAGTGGAGATCCGGCGTTCGCCCGGGATGTCGGGACGGGCGGACATGACGGGACGGCCGGACCCCCCGCTTGCTCCGGGATGACGGGGACGGCCATGAGTGGAGATCCCGGCTGTGAGTTCGCCGGATGTCGGGGCGGGCGGTCATCTCGGGACGGCCAGACCCCCGGCTTGCTCCAGGATGACTCCCGAGGCTCAAGCCAGCGGGTTCGGCACCTCTTCCCCCCGACGGACGGGGCCCGGGGGAGTCCCGTCACCGAACGGGCGGCCACCGAGCCTCTCGCGGCCGTGCTCCGTCAGCCAGTTCGAGAGGTCAGGCCCGTCGGGCACGATGCCCAGCGGGTTCAGGTCACGGTGAACGATGTAGTAGTGCTGCTTGATCTGCACGAAGTCCACCGTGTCGCCGAAGCCAGGGGTCTGGTACAGGTCGCGGGCGTAGCCCCACAGTGCCGGTAGCTCCGCGAGCTTCGACCGGTTGCACTTGAAGTGCCCGTGGTACACCGGGTCGAAGCGCACCAGCGTGGTGAACAGCCGCACGTCCGCCTCGGTGATCGTGTCGCCGATCAGATACCGCTGCGTGCTCAAGCGCGACTCGAGCCAGTCCAGGGCCGTCCACAACCGCTCGAAGGCCGCGTCATAGCTCTCCTGGCTACCGGCGAAGCCGCATCGGTACACGCCGTTGTTCACCTCGGTGTAGATGCGACGCATCACCTCGTGCTGCTCGTCGGAGTGCGCCGCCGGCCACAGATCGGGGGCCCCGTCGCGCTGATAGCGCGTCCACTGGGTGGCGAAGTCCTCGGTGATCTGCGCGAAGTCGTTGGTGACCACCTCGCCGGTGGCCACCTCGACCATCGCCGGAACGGTGATGCCGCGCGGGTAGTCGGGAAAGCGATTCAGGTAGGCGTCCTTGAGCTTGTGGATGCGCAGTACCGGATCCACACCGCCCGGGTCGAGGTCGAACGTCCACGAGTCGGAATCGTGGGTGGGGCCGGGCAGGCCGAGCGAAAAGGCGTCCTCCAGCCCGAGCAGCCGCCGCACGATGATCGCCCGGTTCGCCCACGGGCAGGCCCGCGCGGCGATCAGCCGATAGCGCCCGGGCTCGAC
Source organism: Micropruina sp. (assembly GCA_035378545.1). Taxonomy (GTDB): domain Bacteria; phylum Actinomycetota; class Actinomycetes; order Propionibacteriales; family Propionibacteriaceae; genus Micropruina. The sequence continues at coordinate 2,803 of DAOSUG010000301.1, forward strand.
GGGCCACTCGTCCGGCGCCTGCGGATCGGCCACGATCCGGTCGTTGATGTAGCGGGTGTCACGCACGAACTCCTTGCCCGCGCTGGAGTACACCCCACCCTTGCCGTGTTCTGCCTGGCCATCGGTCATGCCCCCACCGTAGGCGGCCCGATCGGGACAGGGCCAGACTCACCAGAGGCGCAGATCCTTCGCCTGCTGGGTCAGCTCATCGCGGAAGGCCGGGTGTGCGATCTCGATCAGCGCACGCGTACGGTCGCGGACGGAGCGTCCACGCAGCCGGGCCACGCCGAACTCCGTCACCACGTGGTCGACGTCGTTCTTGCCGGTGGTGATCGGGGTGCCGGGGCCGTGACCGGCCACGATGCGGCTGATCGTGTCGCCCTTGGCGGTGGCGGGCAGCACGATGATCGACGTGCCGCCGTTTGACGCGTTCGCGGCACGGACGAAGTCCACCTGGCCACCCGGCCCCGAGAACGGACGGCGTCCCAATGATTCGGACGCGCACTGGCCGAAGAAGTCCACCGCCAGGGTGCCGTTGATGGAGTGCAGGTTGTCGTTGCGGCTGGCCGAGGCGGGGGCGTTGGTGTAGTCGACCGGGTGCATCTCGAGGTGCGGGTGGTGGTCCATGAACTCGTACAACCGCGCCGAGCCGAGCGCGAAGGTGGCGACCAACTTGCCCGGGTGCAGGTTCTTGCGGGTGTTGGTGATCACCCCCGCCTCGATCAGCGACAGCGTGCCGTCGCCCAGCATCTCGGTGTGCAGACCCAGGTCGTTCTTGGTCATCAGTTGCTTGACCACCGCGTCCGGAATGCCGCCGATGCCGATCTGCAGGGTGCTGCCGTCCGGAATCAGAGCGGCGACGTGCTCGGCGATCGCGACCTGGGTGGGGCCGATCACGGACGGCGCCAACTCGATCATGGGTGCCGTGCCGTCG
>DAOSUG010000302.1:0-3733 GCA_035378545.1 Micropruina sp.
ACTCGACTACCTCAAGTTGGGCAAGGGTCCCTACTACGCCCTGTACCGGCCGTACCACCTGGCCTCGATCGAGGCGAACCTGTCGATCGGTGAGGCGATCATCGACGGACGCTCCACGTTCCACCCGATCGGCTGGACCTCAGAGGTCACCGCCGTGGCCAAGTCGGATCTGACGGCGGGCACCAGGCTGGAGGGCATCGGCGGCCACCACGTGCACGGCTTCACCGTGCCGGCGGCCGATGCGAGCGCCGCGAACGCGGTGCCGATCGGCCTGATCGCCGGCTGCACGCTGGTGCGCGACGTGGCCGCGGGTACGACCGTGAGCTACGCCGACGTCGAGCTGGACGAGTCCCGTCCGATCGTCGCCATGCGGCGCCTGCAGGACGCCCTGCTCGCCAAGGGATCGCTCCCCGTCGCAAGCTGATCCGACCCATCCCGCCCGGGCACCTGGAGGGTGCCGGACGGTGGGTCGACCATCCGCTACCTGCGCATCGTCCGGGAAGGGACGGCATGGCCACCACTAGATCGATCGACACTCTGATCAGGGCCGCTCGCCTCTACTACGAAGAGGGCATGTCGCAGGGCGAGGTGGCGCGCACCCTCGGCATTTCGGGCGCCACCGTGTCACGGGTGCTCGCCGCGGCCCGCGACCAGGGCATCGTCGAGGTGCGCATCCATGACCCACGCTCACCGGTTCAACGGGTGCATGAGTACGAGCAGGAACTCGTGCAGATGTTCGGGCTGAGCGAGGTGCGCGTCGGTACGTCGGCGGGTGAAGCCAGTTCCTTTCGGCTGGTCGGACGGTTGGCCGCGGACCTGTTCGGCGAACGCCTGAGCGACATGAGGCAGGTGGGTCTGAGCTGGGGCACCACGCTCGAGGCGTTCGTGGCCGAGGTGCCGCAGCGGGTGGTGCCCTCGCTCGCCGTGTACCCGATGGCCGGTGGCAACCCGGGCCTCGACAAGGCTTCGGCCGGCGGCACCCTGGTGCAGGCGCTGGCTCGCCGCTGCGGTGTCGAACCGGGCCGGCTGATCGCGCCGGCGGTGGTCGAATCACCGCGCACCAAAGAGGCCATCATGTCCGAGTCAGGCATCAAAAGCGCCCTCGCGCTGGCCGCGCAGGTCGATCATGCCTTCGTCGGCATCGGTACCTTCGGGGTGCGTTCGTCGGTCACGATCGTCGAGGACATGCTGCTCACCGAGGCCGAACTGGGCACCTTCTTGGCCCAGAAGCCTGCCGGTGACATCAGCGGACGCTTCTTCGACGACAACGGCATCGAACTGGGGCCGCCGACCTCAGAGCGGGTGATCGGGCTCACCTTGGACGAGTTGCGCCGGGTGCCCTGCGTGGTGGGCATGGCCGCGGGCCACGAGAAGGCCCGCGGCGTGCTCGCCGGACTGCGCACCGGGGTACTGGACGTGCTGGTGGTCGATCTGCCGCTCGCCCAGGCGGTGTTGCAACGCGGCGGCCACCCGGGCTGAGGTATCCCCCCGGTCGCGCGTGTCGAGGTCGGTGCGACGCGTGCTTCGGTCCCCGACCCGATTCAGCCGCCCGGGCGATCTCGAGATCGCCGCTCGATGGCGGGATGCCTGCCTGGTTTCGTGTTGCAACCCGAAACTGGACGGCGTTCCCGTCATCAGGCAGCGATCTCGAGATCGCCACAGGCCTGACGATGACCTCGACACCGCGACCGACCTCATTGTCGGTTCCTGATCCTGCGCACGGCGCGCGCATCTGGGGCGAGAGACCGCGGCCGGTCCAGCACTCGCCGGGCGAGCTCGTCCAGACTCGAATCTCGCCGCTGCGTCAACTACCGCTGGTCGAGCGGGTTCAGCCCGCCGGCGCCGACCAAGGGTCGCTCGCCACCGCCGTCGAGCGCAGGCCACCATTTATCCGATCGGAGGAGGTCTGCAGTCCTATACTGCCGGTTGTGCCTGAGCCCGTCCCCGCCGTCATCGTTGCCGCCGGACGTGGCGTCCGCTTCGGTGGACCGATCCCGAAGCCGGTGGCGACCCTGGCCGGCAAGGCAGTGGTGGCGATGTCGGTCGAGGCGATGGCCGCCGGGGGCTGCACGCACGCGGTCGTGGTCATACCGCGCAACGGTGAGCATCACTTTCAGCCCGCGTTGGCCGCGTCGCCGATCCCGGTGACCCTGGTCGAGGGGGACGAGACGCGGCAGTCGTCCGTACGTCGGGGCATCAAGGCGATCCTGCAGCAGCCGGAGCTCCGCGGGGCCCGGGTGGTGCTGGTGCACGACGCGGTGCGTCCGCTGGTGCCCGCAACGGTGGTCGAGCGGGTGATCCGCACTGTCAGTGAGGGCGCCGTTGCGGTGGCGCCGGCGATCCCGGTCGCGGACTCGATCCGCGCCGAAGACGAACACGGCCGGCTGACCATCGTCGATCGCAACCGGTTGCGGGCCATCCAGACTCCGCAGGGCTTCGACCTGCAGGTGCTGAACGCCAGTCACGACTATTGCGCACTTCAGGGCATCGAATGCACCGACGACCTGTCCGTGTGCGAGGCCGCGGGGCACTCGGTGTCGGTCGTCAAGGGTGCGATGACGGCCCTGAAGATCACCTCTGCCACCGATCTCGATTTGGCCCACGCCTTCTTGAAGCTGCGCAAGGGGTTCGGCCGACACTCCTTTCGCCGGGTTCTTCGGCATCGTCCTTTTGCCTGGGTGGTGAAGCCCGCCGAGGCGGCGCCGGTGATCCGGAGCGAGCAGTGAACCTGCCGCGCATCGGCATCGGCAGCGATGTGCACGCGCTCGCCGAAGGGGTGCCGATGTGGGTGGCCGGACTGCACTTTCCGGACGAGATGCGCGGGCTGGCCGGTCACTCGGACGGCGATGTGGCCTGCCATGCGATCTGCGACGCGCTGTTGTCGGCGGCCGGTCTGGGCGATCTGGGCGGCACGGTCGGCACCGATCGCCCCGAATGGGCCGGGGCGTCGGGCGTGCGGCTGCTGACCGAGATCGCCGGGTTGGTGCGTGGGGAGGGCTTCGAAATCGGCAACGTCGCCGTCCAGGTGATCGGCAACCGGCCCCGGCTACTGCCGCGGCGAGCCGAATCCGAGGCGTTGCTCAGCCGGACGCTCGGCTGCCCGGTCTCGGTGTCGGGCAAGACCACGGACGGGTTGGGCATGACCGGCCGCGGCGAGGGTGTTGCGGCGATCGCGACCGCCCTGATCGTCAGGGTATGACCGACGCCGTCGCGCTCTGCGCGCACGGCGAGGCGTCCTGGCATGCGCTGGCGTACCGGTCGCTGGGTGCGGTGTGGCGCGAGGAGGCGGCGGTGGCCCGCTCGTTCGGGCCGGTGCCGCATCCCTATCTGCTCGGAGCGGTCACCCTTCGCCCTGACGGCGAGGTCGCCGACGACGTGCCCGGCATCGTGTGCGACAGCTACGCCCGGCTGAGGCTGCCCGGACGTGAGTCCGAGGCCGCCGGGCGCTGGATGATCCGCGCACCCTCCGGTCCACCCAGCCGAACGGCAGTACCGGGGCTGCGGATTCGTGCGGCGGTGAATGACGACGACGTGGCCTGGTTCGAGTACCTGGCCTTTCTGTCGGCCGGGGGTGAGCTGCCGAGCCGATCGGGCGAGCTGCACCCGCCCGGAAGCCAGCGGCTACCGGGATTGACGTTGCTGATCGCCGAGATCGACGGCGAAGGGGTCGGCACCGCGCTCTCGGTGGTGACGCCCCGGGTAAACAACATCGGCGCGGTGGCGGTGATGCCCG
>DAOSUG010000303.1:0-3727 GCA_035378545.1 Micropruina sp.
GGCCAGGGTGGTGCGGTCGTCGGTGTGTTCGCCGAACAGGGCCGCGGTCTTGCCGACCATCGACAACAACTCCGAGCAATAGTCGAGATAGTTCGCCAGTTCGATCGCGCTCATGCCCAGCGCCACGCTCTCACTGGTGACGGCGAAGTCGCTGCGCAGTCGCTCGGGATCCTTGGTGAGCTGGTGCATGTCGACGACATGGGCCACCGACCGCAGCCGTTGCAGCGTGGCCAGGTCGCCGTGCCGTTGCAGCCGCTCGGGCAGCGCCCACAGAAAGTAGATCGCGATGCCCGCGAATACCGCGTCGTTGACCAGCGACTCGAACACGCTCAGCCAGTCCCAGCCGTGCGGCTCGCTCGATGCCGACGACTGCACCGCGATCAGCACCAACGCATACAGCAGACCCAGCACGACCAGCCCGATGCCGACCCGGCAGGCGCGGATCAGCCAGCGCCGCCGCGTGCGCCAGACGTCCTGCCGCTCGGTCAGGTGGTCGATCACTTCGATCAGCTGACCGGGCAGCCGGGTCAGGTTGCGGGCCGGAAACCGGGCCCGGATGCGGGCATCCAGCCGGACGACCGTGGCGCGCACCGACCCGGCGTCCAGGTGTTGCGGGTCGGCTGGCAGGGTCGGGTCGGACACGCCGCACACCCTACTGGCCCGTGGTCGCGGGCAACCGATGGCAACCCGTCCGCCGCGCGCTGGTCATGCTCTAGGCTCGACAGCGCCCCTACGCGAAAGGCAGGCGACGTGGCCGCTCGACTCAGCCGAACCAAGGACGGACGGCCCACGCCACCGGTGCGAATCGTCCATCTGGGCCTCGGCAACTTCTTCCGAGCGCATCAGGCCTGGTACACCGACCGGGCCCCCGACGCCGACCAGTGGGGCATTGCCGCGTTCTCGGGACGTTCCATCGGCATCGCCGCGGAACTGCAGCGCCAGGACAACCTCTACACCCTGGTGACCGTCGGGCCTCGTGGCAACGACTACGAAGTGATAGGTTCGCTGGCCGCCACGCACACCGGCACCGACATCGCCGCGCTGCTGGGCTATTTCACCGATCCCGAGATCAGCATCGTGACGATGACGATCACCGAGGCCGGCTACGTGCGCAACGAACGCGGCGACCTCGACACCGACAATCCCGACGTGCGCTCCGACATCGAGGTGATCAAGGCCGGCAACCTGACGGCGGTGCGTACCGCACCGGGCAAACTGGTCGCCGGGCTGCTGGCGCGGCGCGACGCGAGCGCCGGACCGATCACCCTGATCTGTTGCGACAACCTGCCCGACAACGGCGCCATGCTTGAGCGCATCCTGGGCGAACTGACCAAGCAGTCCGTACCCGACCTGGCCGACTTTCTCGGCGAGCAGGTCGGCTTCATCACCACCATGGTCGACCGCATCACCCCCAGGGCGACCGAATCGACGCGGCAGGCGGTGCAGGACGAACTGGGCATCGACGACCCCGCGGCGATCGCCACCGAGCCGTTCAGCGAATGGGTGCTGGCCGGCGACTTCAAGAGCCCGCGACCCGCGTGGCACGCGGTCGGGGCCGAGTTCGTCGACGACGTCGTGCCCCACGAGTTGCGCAAACTGTGGTTGCTCAACGGTGCCCACTCGTTGATGGCGTACGCGGCGACCATCGCCGGTCACCAAACCGTGTCGGACGCCATCGCCGACCCCGTAGTGCGGGGTTGGGTGGACGAATGGTGGGACGTCGCGCAGCGTCAACTGCCGCTGGAGCCGCAGATTGTGAGTGAGTACCGGGCCGCGCTGCTGGAGCGGTTCGGCAACCCCCGGATGCGGGATCAGCTCAGCCGGATCGCGGCCGACGGGTCGCAGAAGATCCCGATCCGGATCGTCCCGGCCCTGGTCGCCGACCGCAAGGCCGGCAACAGTCCGCTGGGGGCCGAGCGGGCGGTGGCGGCCTGGATTCTGCATCTGCGGGGGCGTGGCGCGCCGTTCAATGACGCCAAGGCCGACAAGATCGCAGACCTGCGAACCGGAACCCTGGAGGATTCGGTACGCAAGACCTGCGAGTTTCTTGAGATCGAGAACCGGGACTCGTCGGCCAGCATCCTCGCCCTGGCCCAGCAGTTGGACGCTCTGTGATGACCGCAGCAGCATCAACACCCCGCGTGGTGATCGGCCTCGACGTGGGCACCACGGCCGCCAAGGTGTCGGCCTTCGCGCTAGGTGGCGGGTGGCGCACCAGCGTTTCGCACGAGTATCCGCTGCAGCAGCCGCAACCCGGCTGGGAGGTGCAGGACCCGATGCTGGTCTGGCGCGCCCTGCACGAGGGGCTCGCCGATGTTGCGACCGAGTGCGGTGCGGCCGAGATCGTCGGCATCGGGGTGTCGAGCGCCATGCACGGCCTGATCGGGCTGGACGAGGAGCTCTGTCCGATCACCCCGTTGCTCACCTGGGCGGACTCGCGCGCGGCCGACCAGGCGATGCGGTTGCGCGATACGGAACTCGGACGGCGTCTTCACCGCACCTCCGGCACGCCGATTCACTCGATGTCGCACCTGACCAAGCTGCTCTGGTACGGCGAGAACGAGCCCGAGACGCTGCGGGCGGCACGCTGGTGGGTCGGGTTGAAGGACTTCCTGCTGTACCAACTGACCGGCGAGTTGGTGACAGAGGTGTCCAACGCGTCCGGCACCGGGCTGCTCGACCTGGCCACCCGCACCTGGAATCCGGAGGCGCTGGCACTGGTCGGGGTGGGCGCTGAGCGACTGCCCCCCGTCCGGCCGACCACGGATGCGCTGCCCCTACGCGACGACCTCGCCGATGCGCTCGGCCTGCCGCGCGGACTGCCGGTGGTGTTGGGTGCTGGTGACGGGCCGTTGGGCAATCTGGGCGTGGGCGCCTTGGAGCCCGGGGTGGTTGGGCTCTCGCTCGGCACGTCCGGAGCGATCCGCATGATCACCGACCGGCCCTACGTGGACGAGTCCGGCAAGCTGTTCTGCTACCACCTGGCTCAGGATTCATGGGTGATCGGCGGAGCGATCAGCAACGGCGGCATCGTGGTGCGCTGGGCCGGTGACGTGTTCGGCGTCGACTTCGCCGACGAACCGGGCGGCAACCCCGACGGACTCCTGCTCGACCTGGCCCGCGACGTGCCGTTGGGGTCGGACGGGCTGGTCATGCTGCCGTTCCTGATGGCCGAGCGGGCACCGCTGTGGGATCCCACGATTCCGGGCGCGTTCCTCGGCGTTCGGCGTAGTCATACCCGCGCGCATTTCGTCCGCGCGGCGGTCGAGGGGGTGGCGCTGATGCTCTCGACGATCGTGGACGAACTCGATCGGGTGGCGCCGATCGAGCAGATCCGGGCCACCGGAGGAGTGTTCCGCTCCGACGTGTGGCGCGAGGTGCTGATGGGGGCGCTGGGTAGACCGCTGGTGATCACCGACGGCGCCGAGGGCACCGCATTGGGCGCGGCGGCGCTGGCCCTGTTGGGGCTGGGTGAGGTGGACTCGCTGCGCGACGGGCTCGTGCAGTTGGGCCAGGACCCGGCCGCAGGGTTGGACGCGGTGGTGGCCGAACCGGCCGACGTGGCGGCCTACCGCGAGGTGCGAGCAGGCATTCCGGCGCTGCTCGAGCGCTACCAGCAGGTGAGCGACCTGTTCCGGTGACCGGTGCCGAGGTGCCACTGATGAGCCTGGTTCCACCGATCTGCGCCTACTGCGCGGCCCCATCCGGGCACCCTGGCTGCGTCGGC
>DAOSUG010000304.1:0-3716 GCA_035378545.1 Micropruina sp.
TAACCCTGGCCGCGCTGCGGCGCACCCAGTACGCCCGCTCGCTGCGTTGTCATCCTCGGCGAGAGGACCCACTATCGACTCGTCTTCCGCCTTGCGATCAGACGCACTGGGCACGTCCTCGCGGAACGCCCACGGTTATGCGACACGCCCTAGACTGATCGCATGCGCCGCCTCGGACTGCTTGCCGCCATGCTGCTGCTGAGCGCCTGCGCCGCCTCGACGCCGGCCAGCACGCCCACGTCGTCCGACAGTCCGCGGTCGCCCACCGGCAGGTTTCAGACCACCTCGCCGCTACCCACCAGCTCGTCCCCCTCAGGGGTGCCGACCACCGTTCCGGACGCCAGGCTGGCCGCGATCCGCGGGGCTCTGACCGCCCGTGGCGTCACCACTGATCAACTGCGCGTGGTCAGCGCCGAGAGTGTGACCTTCAACGACGGCTCGCTGGGCTGCCCCACGCCCGGTGTGCAGTACACCCAGGCCCAGGTCGAGGGCATGCGGGTCGTTGTCGAAGCCGATGCACGTCAGTTCGACTTCCGGTTCGGACGTACCGACACCCCGACCCTGTGCGAGAACCCCGGACCCCGCTCGACTTCGTCCAACCGCTGATCACGAGGTCCGCCCCGACCGGCGTGATCGGACGCGACGACACCCCTGCCCGCGATGATCAGCGGTTGGGACCCGCCGTGGGGAACACTCGCCCAATGGATCGGGCGGGGATCAGCCCTTCCTTCTACGTGTCATCCGGTGCTTGCCCCGGGATCTCGGCGCAGGTGGAGTTTCCGGCGTGCGCCGGGATGACGGGGGTCACGTTGTGTGCGGGGGTCACGTTGCGTACGTGTCATCCGGTGCTTGCCCCGGGATCTCGGCGCAGGTGGAGTTCCCGGCGTGCGCCGGGATGACGGGGTCAAGGGCCCGCGGGCGTGCGCCGGGATGACTATGGGCACAGCATTGATCAGATCTTGCTTGGGTGACTCCGAGGTCGGACTGCTCAGAACTCGTGCCGCGGTGCAGCGCGAAGCTGGAACCACTGCCGCGCAGCACTGCGGGCCGATTCGGTGAGCACGCTGAACCGTGTGGGCGTCAGGCCCTGATCCAGCGCTGCCTGCTGCAGGTAGTCGCGCAACTGCCACACGTCCACCGGGTTCTGCTCCCCGTTCAGGTTCAGCACCCCGGTCAGCCGCTCGCGCGAAAAGCCCAGGTCGGTGGCGACCACGTCCGCGCTGAGACCGCAATGCTGCAGAGCCTGCTGCAACTCATCGGCCGTGCGTCGCCGCTCAGCATCGTTCAGTGACATCGTTCCCCCTCTGGACTCCCCGGCTGTCACCACGCTACTCACGCCCCTCGACCCGGACGCGCTCGGGTCGAGCCGGTGGGGATCAGGGGCCCCGAACGCGCCGACGCCCCCGGGCGAACCCGGGGGCGTCGGTCGTTGAGCAGGTCAGGGCTTGTTGAGCAGCAATGCCTCTTTCTCGCCCGCCTTGTTGTCGAGCACGACGACCATCGTGCCCAGCGGCTTCTGGGTGTTGACCTGAGCCGTGTCCACCGTCAGGCGGACGGTCTGGCTCTTGTTCACCTTGACCTCAGCACCGTGTCCGTTGCTGATCGCCGGGTGGTACGGGTCGTAGCTCGCCTTGTTGTAGAACTCGTCCGACAGCGACGAGTCGATCGACGAGGAGCTGGCCACCGAGTAGTCGAACGCACCCGTGGTCGAGCTGATGCCCAACTGGCTGGCGTAGACCGGCAGCAGAATGGTGCTGCTGTCGGTCGGTGCCTGGGCCAGGAAGCCGGTCGCGTACGTGGCGTCCTTGGCCACGTCGTAGAGGAACACCTCGGCGACCCCGTCCGGGTCTCCGGACCGCACCAGGCCGGAGTCGGCGCTGAACACGACGTAATCCACCTGGTCGTCGTGGTTCACGTCGATGCTCACGTCGAACTCGTTCGTGGCCGCGTTCGACCAGCGCGTCCAGTTGTTCACCGCGAACACCATGAACTGATCGTCATCGTCAGTGGCGAACGACTGCACACCGGCTGCCCGCAGGTCGAAACCGGTGCCCTTCTTGACGTCCTTCTTGTCGTACAGGCCCCAGGTGTAGAAGTCCGCCGCGGCGGTCAGCGCACCCTTGGCGTTGGTCAGCTTCACATCGGCGAAGCGGGTGGCGGGCGTCTTGGACGACGCGCCGTCGGTCGTGGCCTGGGTGCCGGCTGCGGCCGGCGACGTGGTTCCGGTTGTGGCCGGTGACGTCGTGGCGGCCGGTGCCGCGGTGGCGCCCTCGCTGGGCTTCTCCGTGGTCACCACCGTCGTGGACTTGACCGTCTTCTGGGTCGCCGCGACCTTCGCCTGGGCGCGGGGCACCAGCAGGTACGGCACCCGCAGTGTGCCCTTGCCGTCAGTGGCGATCTTGATGTTGCCCGACACCTCATAAAAGTTGAACTGATCGTCCACGTCGGCGATCGAGCTGCCGACGGACGAGCCCTTGACCTTGAGCGTGACCTTGACCGTTGCGCTGCTGTTGGCCTTGACCGTCACGACCCTCTTGCTGAAGCTCACCGTTGCGGGACGGCTCTGGGCCGTCTTCTTGCTGCTGAGCAGGAAGGTCGCCTTCTTGCTGCCCTTGTTGACTAGCGTCAGCTTCTTGACCCCCTGGTAGGTGCCACTCGGCTCGCTGAAGCCGTAGCTCAGGGTGCCCTCAGTCACCGTGCCGGCCTTGGTCTTGTAGCTGTCGCCGTAGGCGAAGACGGAGGTCTTGACCACCTGCTTGGTGTCCACCAGGCCGCCGCCCAGGGTCAGCCGGTAGCCCGCCACCTTGGCCGGGTCGGCCGTGGTGACCAGCGCCGCGCTGATCTGCTGCGCATTCCACTTCTTGTGCGCCTGGCGAGCCAGCGCCGCCACACCCGCGACATGCGGCGAGGCCATCGAGGTACCCGAGAGCACCTCGGCGCCGGTTCCGGTACCGACCGCGACCGAACTGATGCTCACGCCCGGTGCCGAAACGGACGGCTTGAGGCCGCTGTCGCCGTTGCGGGGGCCGCCCGAACTGAACGAGGCGTACGCCTTGAACGCCGGGTTGTCCAGGTCCTTGGCGGCTATGGTCAACGGCTTGCCGGCCGCGGCCACCAGGGCCGGACCGTCGGTGCTGCGCACGCCGAGGAACGGAATGGTCACCGTGTAGGGGGTGCCGTCATCGGGGTTGCTGGTGATTGGACCCTCGTACGGCGGGTAGTCAGTGGCATTGTTCACCATGATCACCGCGGCAGCGCCGGCCTGCTGGCCGAAGATCGCCTTGGCCGCCCGGGCACAGGTGCCCCGGTTGACGATGGCGATCTGATTGCCGCCGGGGGTGATGCCGGCCGCGGTGAAGGCCGCGGCGCTGCACCCCAGCGATTTGGTGTCGACGATCGTGAACGGACCGGCGGGAAGCGGGGACAGCCCGTTGGCGTTGATCGCGTTCAGGGTCTTGCCGTCGAAACTCAGCGTTGCGCCGGGAAAGCTCTTGGTCGAGTCGACCGCGGCGACGCTGATGACGCCGCGGCCCGCAGCGGGCGACCCGGTCAGGTAGGGGTTGGGGCCGCTGTTGCCGGCCGACGCGACGACGACGACGCCGGCCGCGGTGGCGTTCTGCGCGGCGATCGAATCGGAGTCGTCAGCGGTGCCGTAGGTCGATCCCAGCGACATGTTGATGACCTGCATCTTGTTCTTGACGGCCCAGTCGATGGCC
>DAOSUG010000305.1:0-3701 GCA_035378545.1 Micropruina sp.
CGATGGTTGTCATTGCCGTAGCTCCTTTTAGGCCAGGTCGGATTCGCCGGAGCGCAGCAGCCGCAACTGCAACGCGGCCAGTACGCCGAGAATGAGGAAGAGGATCACCGAGAGGGCGCTGCCGTAGCCGAACTGCCCTTCACCGAAAGCCTTTTGGTAGATGTAGTACTGAAACACCCGGGTGACGTTGACGGGGCCGCCGCGAGTGGTCACCGCCACGGTGTCGAACACCTGGAACGAGCCGGTCACGGTGATCACCAGCACCATCGCCAGCACTGGACGGATAAGCGGCATGGTGATGCGCCAGAACGACGTCCATTCGGTGCTGCCGTCGATCGAGGCGGCCTCGTACACATATTTCGGAATGGTCTGCATGCCGGCGAACACCAGGAGGGCGGTGTAGCCGACGTGCCGCCAGACGTTGACGAACGCGATGGTCGGGATCGCCCAGAACTCGTCGGCGAAGAACGCCGTGCGGTTCAGGCCGACCGTGCTCATGAACTGGTTGACGATGCCGATCTGGTAGTCGAGCAGCCAGAACCAGACCAGCGCGGCGATCACGTTCGAGATCAGCCACGGCAGCAGCATCGCGCCGCGCAGCAGCGTCGACTGGGTCAGCCGCTGCATCATCGCCGCGATCAACACCGCCAGAATCGTCTGGAAGGTGATGTTGATCAGGACGTACTCGATCGTCACCGACAACGCGTTGTAGAACAGCGGATCGCGAAAGATCTGCTGGTAGTTGGCGAAGCCGACCCAGCGCGGGTTGTTGCTGAGCAGGTTGTACTGCGTCATCGAGAAGTAGAAGCCGCGGATGGTCGGGATCAGGTAGAACACCACGAACCCGATCAGCGCCGGCAGGATGAACACCAGCGCCGTCCACAACTCCTTGGTGCTGCCCGGTGGACGGCTGGCCGCCGCTCGCCGCCGGCGTGCTGTCGGCGCCTTCGGCACGGATGTTGTCGTACTCACCAACTCTCCCTTCATTGGGATCGAGGACGCCCCGGTGGCGGCCTCTGGTGATCTGATGGCAGGACGCTACACGAGTAGATCTTTATGCGCAACAGGTCGGGCCAGATCATTTTTCGAGGCTGACCGACCAGTCAGAGGGGGTGCGTATCCCACGCAATAGGTGTAGATTCCAGATCCTGCCATCGACGAGGAGAGGCGATGACGCGGTCCAACTCACGCACCCACGGCGCCGCCGTGCGCGACGCCCGCCCGGTCACCCGTGCCGACGTGGCACGTCTGGCCGGCGTCAGTTCTGCCGTGGTCAGCTATGTCGTCAACGACGGCCCCCGTCCGGTCGCGCCGGCCACCGCGCAGCGCGTCCGCGAGGCGATGGAACTGCTCGGCTACCGGCCAAACGCCAATGCGCGGGCGCTGCGCACCGGCACCACCGACACCATCGGCCTGGTGCTGGGCGACAGCCGCAACCCGTTCTTCACCGAGTACACCTTCGAGTTGGTGAAGGGCGCCGCGGCGCGTGGCTATCACGTGCTGATCAGCGATGCGCAGCAATACGGCCAGGGCGACCCCGCCGCGCTGGTGGACGCCCTGGTCGCACGCCAGGTCGACGGGTTGCTGTTCGCGGCTCCGCACCGCGGGTGGGTGCGGGGGCTGTCGGCGGCCTCGGACGTACCGTTCGTGCTGGTCGATGCGCCAGGAGCCCTGCCCGGCGTCTGCTCGGTCGGCTCGGCCGCGCGGGCCGGCGCCGCCGAGGTGACCGCCCACCTGCTCGAGCACGGCCGTCGTCACATCGCTCTGCTGATCGGCGAGGAGGGCTTCGGCGATCCGGATCCGCGCGATGCGGGCTGGCTGAGCGCGCACCTCGAAGCCGGTGTGCGGCCCGGCCCACAGATGCGCACCACCTTCACGCGTGAGGGCGGCCACCTCGGCACCCTTCGGCTACTGCAGGGGAACGAGCCGGTCGACGCCATCTTCGCCACCAACGACCTGCAGGCGATCGGCGCACTGCGGGCGTTGCGCGAGCAGGGGTGTTCCGTACCCGGCGACATCGCCCTGGTCAGCTATGACGGCACCGTCGAGGCCGAGTTCGCCTGGCCACCGCTGACCGTGGCGCGGCAGAACGTGCAGGCGATGGCGAGCGCCGCGCTCGACCTGCTCGCCGAGCCGCAGCCGAGTGCCGGCCGACATATCGAGATCGCGACCCAATTGATCCTCCGGGCGTCCTGTGGTTGCCCGGCCACCACCGCCGCGCAGGCGCCAGAACACGAAAGCTGAATCCATGCCGGACCATCTCGACACCCGAATCCTGCTGCGCGCCGAAGGCGTGGCCCTGCTGCTGGACCTCAGTGCCGGGCAGTTGCCGGCGGTGCTGCACTGGGGGGCCGATCTCGGCGAGTTGAGCGCCGACGAGGCCGCGGTGATCGCCGAGTCCACCGTGCACCCGATCGTGCCCAACGTCGTGGACGAGCCCGTCCGGGTTGCGTTGTTGCCCGAGCATCGAACCGGGTGGGTGGGGCGTCCCGGGCTCAGCGGCTCGCGCAGCGGCGCCGCCTGGTCGCCACTGTGGCGTACCACCCGCCTGCGCATCGACGGCGAGCCGTGGGCGGGCGACGAGCCTCTGATCAGCCTTGGGGCCGCCGAGCTCGAGGTCTCGGCGGCCGACGCTGAGGCCGGTCTCGACCTCACCCTCGCCATCGAACTGACTCCCGCGGGGCTCGTCCGGGCTCGGGCGACGCTCACCAACCGCGGCGAGTCCGACTATCAGCTCGCCGGCCTGGTGCTGGCCCTGCCGGTGCCGCCGGTGACCCGCGAGCTGCTCGACTTCGGCGGTCGGTGGGGCCGCGAGCGCTCGCCGCAGCGCCGCGCCTTCACCGTCGGCACGCACCTGCGCGAGGGGCGCAAGGGCCGCACCGGCCCCGACGCGGCGACCGTACTGCACGCGGGCGTGCCCGGCTTCGGCTTCGCGGCCGGCGAGGTCTGGGGAGTGCACGTCGCCTGGAGCGGAAACCACACCCACTACGCCGAACGCCTCTGCACCGGCGAGCAGGTGCTGGGCGGCGGCGAGTTGCTGCTGCCGGGCGAGATCACCCTGGCAACGGAAGAGAGTTATCAGGGTCCGTGGCTCTACGGCTCGTACGGCGAGGGCCTGGACGCGGTCGCCCGCCGCTTCCACCGCCAGCTCCGGGCCCGCCCGCAGCACCCGTCGGTGGAGCGTCCGGTGACCATCAACGTGTGGGAGGCGGTCTACTTCGACCACACCCTGCAGCCGCTGCTCGAACTCGCAGAGAAGGCGGCGGCAGTAGGGGTCGAGCGCTACGTGCTGGACGACGGGTGGTTCGGCGCCCGCCGAAACGACCGCGCGGGTCTGGGCGACTGGACCGTGTCGAAAGACGTGTGGCCGCACGGCCTGCACCCGCTGGTGAACCGGGTGCGCGAGTTGGGCATGCAGTTCGGGCTGTGGTTCGAGCCCGAGATGATCAACCCCGACTCGGACGTGGCCCGCGCGCATCCCGAGTGGATCATGAGCACCGGCGGGCGGCTGCCGGTGCCGTCACGCACCCAGCAGGTGATCAACCTGGGCATTCCCGCGTGCTATGAATACGTGCGCGACGCGATCCTCGCCATCGTGGCCGAATACCACATCGACTACATCAAGTGGGACCACAACCGCGACCTGATCGATGCCGGCACCGCGCCGTCCGGACGGGCGGGGGTGCACGAGCAGACGCTCG
>DAOSUG010000306.1:0-3698 GCA_035378545.1 Micropruina sp.
ATGAAGTTGAGCGACATCGACTCAAGGCTTGGCGGGCGTCTTTTGTTTCCGCGTTCACCGTCGGCGAAACATGCACCACGTCGAACGCCTTCTCCGAGTCCACGACCGCCATCTTTGGGAGCCCCCCGAACGACTCGCAGGCGACACTGCAGCTCAGCTGGGCAGCCGAACGTTGCCGGCGCCAAGGACGCGGACGGCGACCGACAGTTCCGGTTCGAGACCGCGCAACCGGTCGATCAACTCGTCCCCGGCGGCGGTCAGGGCTTCGTCGGTCATCGGGGAGAGGGCGTCCAGAATGAACAGGGCGCTGGTTGTTGCGGGCGTGAGTTGCGTTCGGCGACCTTGGCGCCAGTTCCAGCGGCGGCAGGTCACACCGCCGTCATCGCACCAGATCACCTCGCCAGGGTCCGGACGTTCGACAGCCACCGCCCCGTTGGCCATGGTGTCGAACGGTTCCGAGCCCGTGGCCCGCCCGAGTCGCGGAGGGCCGACGTAGGCGCTCAGGTCTTCGCCGCCGATCGGCACCTGATGCAGCACACTGATGGCGTTGTAGATGTCGGTGAACGGATTGACCCTGGGCAGTCCCGACTCTGCGCGGCGCAGCAGCGCCTCGAGGCTGTTGCGGGTGCGCTGTGGCTTGGCGCCGAACTGGCGGTACGCGTCTCGCCACGCCGCGACGTGGGGCAACTGTTCGACCGGGTTCTCGGCAAGCAACTCGCGAGCCACCGTCTCGGCACCAAGCAACAGCTCGTCCGCAGCCGCGTCGATGGGTCCGCCGCCGGTGCTGGCCGAACGCGGCAGCCCAGACACCCCGATCAGCAGGGCGCGATAGTCAGGACGCAGGGCGAAGACCGCCTGGTCGACACTCGCCGAGGCCAGAAAGGCTTCGAGATCGGTCATGAGCGGGCCCTCTCGTCAGTGTCAAAACGGGCCGGAACGACGTCAGCCCAGTCAATGTTCGTCTGACTGGGCTGAAGGTGGCAGCCCCGACGGGATTCGAACCCGCGCTACCGCCTTGAGAGGGCGGCGTGCTAGGCCGCTACACAACGGGGCCCTAGCTGTCGCTTTCGCGACCCAGCGAACACTACCAAACTGCTTCCAGCGGCGGCGAATCTCGCTGCAGCTGGGGTACTAGGACTCGAACCTAGACTGACGGAACCAGAATCCGGCGGGCTGCCAATTACCCCATACCCCACTGCCGGCCCTGTCGGACCAGCGAAGAGCTACGTTACCGAATCGGCGCCGCCGGGGCCAAATCGCGCTTCAGGTGCGCAACGCCCAGGGGTCGACACTCTCGGGAGCGCGGGTACCCGGGGTCGTGGTGGCCAGTTTCAACCGGTTGGCGATCAGGATCGCCAGCACCGTGTAGGTGCCGAACCCCGCCAGATCCCACCCCAGGTCCACCCATCCGATCGTCTGGGTCGCCTTGACCTGCGCGATGGTCGAGTAGAGGCCGGCGTAGCTGAACGCCAGAACGTTGTTGATCACGTGTGCGCCGATCGCGGCCTCGAGTCCGCCCGTCTTGACCACCAGCACACCCACCATCACCCCGAACAGAAAGCGATCGAGAAACAGCGGAATGTTCTGGGTGCCGTGAAACAACGCGAACAGGGCGGCGGCGCAGACCACCCCGAACCACGGGCTGCGCGGCGCGAGCGTGTGGAACGACTGCAGGAGGTAGCCGCGAAAGAAGAACTCTTCCGCCGCCGCCTGCAGCGGCGAGGTGAGCAGGATCACCACCAGGAAGATCCAGTAGTTCGGCTGCGGCTGCAGGGTCGGGAACGGCTGCCCGAGGTGCTGCAGAAACAGGAACAGGTTGAACACCACCAACGCCAGCACCATGCTGAGCACCAGGTAGCGCCAGCGGAACCATGGCCGCACCGACGCCAGCCAATCCGGATGCCGTCGATGCACGACCAACACCACCGCCATGCTGATCGGTATCAGGGTGGCCAGGGCCAGATGTCCCGACAGCATGCCCCACGGGTTCGCGAATGCGGCACACGCCCGCAGCCAATCGGTATAGGTGCCGTCCGGCCGCAGCACCAGCCACCCGACCCAGTTCAGCAGCTGCGCGACCGCCGCGGCGAACACGAAGAACAGCAGCAATGCCGTGACGATGCCGATGGACGAACGCAGCTTGGGCCGGTCCTCCGCGCCGAGCAGGATCTCGTCGTAGCGCACACCGGGGGGAGTCGGCTCCGTCGCGATCCGGTCCACCCAGGTGACGGCGGGCTGATTCGCCACCTCAGCCCTCCGCGACCACGGGGTTGGTCAGGGTGCCGATCGACTCGATGGTGACCGACACCTCGTCGCCCGGCTGCATCGGCCCGACGCCCTCGGGCGTTCCGGTGAGAATGACGTCGCCGGGCAACAGCGTGGTGAAGCCGCTGACGAACTCGATCAGCTCTGCCACCCCGCGCACCATCAGCGAGGTGCGGGAGGCCTGCTGCTGTTCCCCGTTCAGGACGGTGCCGATGCTCAGCTCGCCCACCTCGTCCAAGCTCAGGTGGGTGACGATCCACGGGCCGAGCGGGCAGAACGTGTCGTAGCTCTTGGAGCGCGTCCACTGCTTGTCACGTGCCTGCAGGTCGCGGCAGGTGACGTCGTTGGCGACCGTGTAGCCGAAGATCACCTCGGCCGCCCGCTCGCGCGGCACCCGGCGGCAGATCCGTCCGATGACCACGGCGAGCTCGCCCTCGAAGTGCAGGTTCTCGGTCTCGGGCGGGTACACGATCGGTTCACCCGGACCGATCACCGAGGTGTTCGGTTTGAGGAAGGTGAGTGGCTCCTGCGGCACGGAGGAGTTGAACTCGGCGGCGTGGGCGGCGTAGTTCTTGCCGATCGCCACCACCTTGCTGCGCGGAATCACCGGGGCGACCAGGCGCACCTCGGTGAGCGGCACCCGCTCACCGGTGTAGTTGACCGGGCCGGCCAGCGGGTCGCCGGTGATGGCCGCGACCGTGTCGGGGTGCCCGCCCCCGTCGTCCGCGAGTTCGACGATGCCGTACTGAGGGTCGCCACCATCGGCGACGAAACGGGCGATGCGCATGCCAGCAGCCTAACCGGTGCCGTATGGCTGGCACGCTCCACCCGCCGTTGCCACGCTCGGCGCCATGGTCGCCACCGGTGAGCGGTCGGACTTCGGCTCGTTGCCCCGTCCGGTGGTGGACAAGCACTCGGTTGGTGAGCCTGTGGACAGCTGTGCCCATGAGGGAGGCGACACGCCCGTGCTGATGGGGTCCCGGCCAGCGATGGATCGGCTTCAACACGATAGATGAGCGTGCGGCGGCCGGAGCAAAGCGACCGCAATCGGGTAACCATAGCGGCGCCCGAGCGCGCTGCACGGCTCGACACGCTCGAAATAGTCACATCCACTAATAGCTGGCAACATGGCATGAGGCAGACTTCCTCCCGCTTCGTCGGTGCCGTGCTGACCCAAACCTGATGTGAAAGGCTCAAAGAAGTTCCCATGCTGAAACTCACCGGATCCACCAAGTCCACCACCCGCAAGATCACCTTCGCGCTGCCCGCCGATCATCCGGCCGGCAAGGTGTCCGTGGTGGGCAACTTCAACAACTGGACCCCGGGAACGGACGTGCTGAAGAAGCGCTCCAACGGCACCATGAGCGCCACCGTCACTGTGCCCGCCGACTACATCGTGGCGTTCCGCTACCTGGGTGAGAACGACGCCTGGT
>DAOSUG010000307.1:0-3692 GCA_035378545.1 Micropruina sp.
GGTCAGACGGTCGCGACCGCGTATGCGCACATGTGGGAGCACGGCATCCACGTCCAAGCCGGCGACACCGTGACCGCCGGGCAGCACATCGGCGACATCGGCTCCTCCGGCAACTCGACCGGCCCGCACCTGCATTTCGAGGTCAGCCTCGGCGGCACCGATGGCGAGCACACCGACCCCGCCGCCTGGCTCAACAGCCATGACGTAGCCGACCTGCCCGAACCCGAGACCGGCACACCGGGCCAGGAGTGCGACCCCGACACCGGCGGTGCGCCTGGTGGGGCGCCGGAGCCGTTCGAGGGCGACCCGAACCAGACGGTCGACGACCCCACCAGCGGCGGGCAGATCACCGCCCGCCTGCTGCACCTGTACACCCAGACCATCGCCGCGTTCCCCGACACGAGCTGGGTCTGCTACTCACCCCGGCCCGGCACCGTCTCCGAACACCCCCTCGGCCGGGCCTGCGACGGCACCTTCGGCAACGCCATCGGCTCCCAGCCCACCCCGGCACAGCGCGAGCTCGGGTGGGAGGTCACCAACTGGATGAAGGACCACGCCGAAGCTCTGGGCGTGGAGTACCTGATCTGGGACGGCCGCATCTGGTCCATATCCCGCGACGCCGAAGGCTGGCGCCCCTACGACGGCGGCGGGATGCATGACCCCGGCGACGTCACCGGCGGCCACTACGACCACCTGCACGTCACCGTGTCTCAGAATCCGTGATTGTTCGCTTACCTCTGATGCACGAATCTTGCGTCAGAGGTAAGCGACGGGTCGGCCACCGCCCGGGTCACCGCGGCCCGCTGAGACGGCGCGGGCGATCCGAGCGAGTGCCCTGGTCGCGGCGTTCCGCAGGACCAGGCGGGCGGTCCCGGCGCAGTTGGGCCAGCGAGTCGCACCTACCGGCATGAGGGCTATTCCGGCAGTTCGATCATCGGACACCACCAGCATCGCGTCTACCCGCTGCACCCGCGAAGGGCACGCCAGTGGTGATGCGGCATGAACGTGTTCCCCGACTTCGACGGGCTCGGCGGCATCGGCGACCTGCGGGCCGTGATCGGCGCGCTGCTGACGTTCGTGCTGATCGTCGCGGTGCTGATGCTGATCGTCTCCGCGATCGTGTGGGCCATCGCCGCCGCGAACGGCAACCACGTCATGGCCGGCAAGGGCCGCACCGGCGTCCTCGTCGCCCTCGGCGCCGCCGTGCTGGCCGGCGGCGGAGTGGCATGGATGAACTGGCTTATCGCCCTCGGCGACCAACTCTGACACCCGCCCTGCGCAACCATCGCCACCGATGCCGTCTCACCGTGCCCCGGGTGCGACATCCGTCTGTCGCGGGCCTCTCGGCGGGCGGGCGCGGTGCGTGGACGTGTGCGCGCACCTGATGCGTGAACCCCGTCCGTGTTCCCCGCCTTCGCGGCGGGTCCGCATCCGTCAGGAGCCCATCGTGTTCGACCTCGCCACCGCCCTTCTCGCCGCACCCGTCGTGGTGCCGATGGACATCAACATCGACCCCAACAGTGACGGCCTGCCCGGCATCGCGCAGTTGCGCACCATCGTCGGCGCCGTCATGACGGTCGGCCTCATCCTCTCCGTCCTCGCCCTCATCATCAGCGCGATCGTGTGGGGCTTCGGCGCCAACAGCTCCAACCCCCACCTCGCGGGCAGAGGCAAGATCGGCGTCCTCGTGAGCTGCGGCGCCGCCGTCATCTGCGGCGCCTCGGTGACGCTCATCAACTTCTTCTGGAACGTCGGCCAGCAGGTCTGACCCACCCACCAAACGTCTCAACTTCTGAGGAGTGATCTGCGGTGGGTGTATGCGATATCCCCCTGGTCTCGACCGTCTGCGACACCGCCGGCGAAGCCGCAGCCAGCCTGGTCTCCGCCCCGTTCGACTGGCTCGCCGGCGCGATGGGCGCCGCCGCCGGCTGGCTCTTCGAGGCCGTCTGGTCGGTGTTCGACACCACCACCCTCGTGGATGTCACCAGCGATGAGTACGTGGCGGTCTACAACATCCTGTTCGGCATCGCGATCTTCGTGATGCTGATCTTCTTCTGCCTCCAACTCATCACCGGACTCATCAGACGCGACCCCACCGCACTGTCGAGAGCGGCCCTTGGGCTCGCCAAGAGCGTGCTCGGGTCGTTCGTGGTCATCACCCTGACCGCCCTGCTGCTGGAGATCGTGGACCAGCTCTGCGTCGGGATCATCCAGGCCGCCGGGGAGACCACCGAGAGCATGGGCGACAAGATCGCCCTGCTCGCCGCCGGCCTGGTCGGAATCAACATCGCCGCACCAGGAGTCGGCGCGATCATCACCATCTTCCTCGCCGGCCTCGCCATCGCCGCTGCCGCGATCGTCTGGCTCTCACTACTGGTGCGCAAGGCGCTGCTGCTGGTGGCGATCGTGTTCGCCCCCCTCGCCTTCTCCGGGGCCTCGTGGGACGCCAGCCGGGGGTGGATCAGCAAGTGGACGATGTTCGTCATCGCCCTGATCTGCTCCAAGCTCGTCCTGGTCGTGATGTTCCTCGTCGCCATCACCCAGGTCAGCGCGCCGATCGATGGGGACCTGGCCTCGGTGGCCGACCCGATCGCGGGGATCGTGCTGATGGCGATGGCCGCGTTCGCGCCCTACCTGACGTATAAGTTCATCGCGTTCGTCGGGTTCGACATGTACCACGCCATCGGCTCCGAACAGGACGCGAAGAACGCCCTCAACCGACCCGTCCCCACCCCCTCGAAGCCGCAGGGCGGCGCGGAGCCGAAGAAGGTCCTCGACGGTGACAACGACGGCGGCGGTCCTGGAGGTGGCGGGAAGAAGCCGCCGGAGCCGAAGAACCCCGCACCCGCCTCCAGCGGCACGGCTGGCGCAGGCGGCAAGACCGCCGCCGGCAGCTCCGCAGGAGCCGGTGCCGGTGGCGGGGCCGGAGCGGGCGCTGGGGCTAGGGCGGGTGCGGCGGCTGGCCCAGCCGCCGCCGCGGTGGTGGCCGCGAAAGTCGCCAAAGACGCCGCCACCGCCGGTCCCAAGGCCGGCAAGGCTCTCGGCAATCAGGGTGACAGCGCCGCCGACTCCGCGGGCCAGACCGACACCACCCCGCCACCGGCCGCGCAGGCACCCCCGCCCTCGACTCCGGCTCCCAAGACGCCATCGGCAGGCCCCTCGGCGCCGGGTTCGCGTCCGCCGAAGCAGCCACCGCCCCCGGCGCCGAAGCCGACCGGCAAGGAGTAGCCGCCATGTCCGCGAAGCAGAACGAGCCCGCCGCGTCGTCGGGCGAGCTGGTGCCGGTGAAGTTCTCCCGCCTCACCCGCCGCGGCATCCTCCTTGGACTCTCGCTCTCGCAGCTCATCACCCTCGCCATCGGCATCCTCTCGATTGTCGGTGCCCTCTACGCCGGGGGCGGCCTCCTGCTCGCCTACACCGCCCCCGTCTGGGTGATCGCCGCCTGCCTGACGTGGATACCCGTAGCGGGGCGTCCGGCGGTGGAATGGCTGCCGGTCGCGGTCTGGTGGCTCTGGCGCACCACCGGCGGACAGCTCCTCTACCGGCGCCGAGTCGTCAAGCCCCGCCCGGTCGGGACGCTGGCACTGCCCGGCGACCAGGCGCGGCTGCGGGAGTACACCGACCCCGAAACCGAGGCTGGGATGATCCACGACCCCACCGCCGGCACGCTGACCGTGGTCTGCGAGGTCACC
>DAOSUG010000308.1:0-3687 GCA_035378545.1 Micropruina sp.
ACGCGCACCCGGGCCTTGCGTTCGAGAACCGCCAGGATCACCGAGACTCGGCCGCTGTCGAGCCCGGAACTGACCCGCCTGGGCGTCTGCGCAGCGGACGGCGCGACCAGGGCCTGCACCTCGCTGAGCAGCGGACGCCTGCCCTCTTGGGTGACGGTGAGTGCGGTTCCCGGCACCGGCTCGGCGCGGGCCGAGGTGAACAGGTGGCTGGGGTCTGCCACCTCGTGGATGCCGCGCTCGGTCATTTCGAAGCAGCCCACCTCGTCGGCCGGGCCGAATCGGTTCTTGCTGGCCCGGACGAGCCGTAGGCCGCTGTGCCGGTCGCCCTCGAACGACAGCACGACGTCGACCAGGTGCTCCAGCAGCCGTGGGCCGGCCACCGTTCCGTCTTTGGTGACGTGGCCCACCAGTAGCACCGGCAGCCTGCGCTGTTTCGCCACTCGCACCAATGCGTTGGTCACCTCGCGAACCTGCGCCACCCCACCCGTGACGCCGTCGGCCCCGGTGACCGTGACCGCCTGCACCGAGTCGAGCACCAGCAGGCTGGGGTCGAGCTGTTCGATGTGCGCCAGCACCGCACCCAGGTCGGTTTCGGCTGCCAGGAAGAGCTGGTCGTGCAGTGCGCCGGTGCGGTCGGCCCGCAGCCGCACCTGCGCCGCCGACTCTTCGGCCGACACATACAGGGTGCGCCGGCCACCGGCCGCCCAGCGTGCCGCGACGTCGAGCAGCAGGGTGGACTTGCCGACTCCTGGTTCGCCGGCGAGCAGCACCACAGCGCCGGCCACGATGCCGCCGCCGAGTACCCGGTCGAGTTCGCCGACGCCGGTCGAGGTGGACGCGGCCTCGTGCAGCGGCACGTCACCGATCGGACGCGCCACGCTGGTGGGTACCGAGCGCCCCGTGTTCGCCGACGCGGCGGGTGCGTGGGGCGACATGGAGCCCCACGCCTGGCATTGGTTGCAGCGCCCCACCCAGCGGGCGCTGGTCCAGCCGCACTCGGAACAGCGGTGACTGACAGCGGTTCTGGCCATGCACCGAAGGCTAGGCGTCGCCTCCGACACTTTTCGGGACGCGGCTCCGCGTGAGCGTGCTCGGTCTTCCAGAGGGGCTGCCGGCAGCCAATCGCGGGGTGCTCGTCGTCTCGGGCTTGCTCCGGGATGTCGGCGCGGGCAGAGATCCCGGCGTTCGCCGGGATGACGGGGTCGCCACGGTGAGGGAAGGGCTGATCAAGGCGCGGGGGTACTCGTCGTCTCGGGCTTGCTCCGGGATGTCGGCGCGGGCAGAGATCCCGGCCGTGCCGGGATGACGGGGGTGGCGACGTGTGCGGAGGCGCTGATCAGTGTGCGGGGTACTCGTCGTCCCGGGGTTGTGCCGGGATGTCGGCGCAGGCAGATCCCGGCGTGCGCCGGGATGACGGGGGTGGCGACGTGTAAGGAAGCGCTGATCAGTGCGCCGGGATGACGGGGGTCACGACGCCCTAGATGCGTACCAGTCCGTGCGGGGTGTTGAAGGTGGCGGCGTCGATGCCGGGCTGACCGTTGGGTGAGGTGAAGCGAATGTTGACGCCGTCGAAGACTCCGTCGACCTCGGCGCCGATCCAGTCCTCGACCCGCTCCTCGTTGCCGGCGATCTCGAGCTCGGTCAGTTGCAGGTCACCACCAGGCAGGGCCCGCGGTAGTACCGACTCGTCGCTGGTCCACCGAATGAAGTAGGGCAGCTGCGGGTCGGACATCAGGCCCTTGACGCCGATCTGCTGCCATTCGAGCAGCCGACCGTCCGGAAAGTGCCGTGACCCACGGACGGACTCGCGGCCCAGCCTGACCTCGTAGGGGGCCAGGTCGGGCACCGAGACCACCCACCCGAGCCAGCCGCCGCCCATTTCGGATCGGGCCCGGACCGCCTGCCCGAAGGGCGCCTTTTCGGCGGCGGGGTGCTCGAGCACCTCAACCACCTCGAGATAGCGGTCATCGGCCAGCGGAAGAATGTTGTTGCGGGTGCCGAAACGGGGATGGAATCCACCGTCGCGAAACTTGGCGCCGAGCAGATCGCCCAGGCGCTCCACCTCTGCCTTCAGGCCGTCAGGGCCCGCCGCGAACGTCAGATGGTCGACATGCATGACCCCATTCTGTGGGCAGGTCCGCCCGGAAGCGAAATCGAGGGGTGAGGCGGCACAGCGGCCTATCATGGCGGGCGTGCAAGGGTCCTCCAGCGGCGTGAAAGTGGCGCTGTCCACCTCGTCGGTTTATCCCGAAACCACGGCCGCGGGTTTCGAGGTGGCCGGCCTGCTGGGTTACGACGGCGTGGAGTTGATGGTCGGCATCGACCCACTCGCGGCAGATGTCGATGCGGTGCAACGGCTGCGCGACTATCACCAGATTCCGGTGCTGGCCGTGCACGCGCCGTGCCTGCTGATCACGCAGCGGGTCTGGGGCACCGATCCGTGGGCCAAGCTCGAACGCGCCGCCCTGGCCGCCACCCAGCTGGGCGCCGACGTGGTCGTGGTGCACCCCCCGTTCCGCTGGCAGCGCAGCTATGCCTCCGGATTCGTGCAGGGGGTGCGCGAACTGGTCCAGAAGACGGGTGTGACGATCGCGGTCGAGAACATGTTTCCCTGGCGGGCACCCGGTGGGGGCGACTTCAAGGCGTACAAGCCGAGCTGGGATCCGTCCGACCTCGACTACGACCACCTGACCTTGGACCTGTCCCATGCCGCCACCGCACGGCAAAACTCGCTGGAGCTGGTCCGGCGCTGGGGCGACCGGTTGGCGCACGTCCATCTGACCGACGGCAACGGCTCGGCCAAGGACGAGCACCTGCTGCCCGGGCAGGGTAATCAGCAGGCCGACGAGGTGCTCGCCGAGTTGGCCCGCCGAGGCTATGCCGGTCACGTGGTGCTCGAGGTGAACACCAACGATCTCGACCGAGCCGGCCGGGAGGCGGCGCTGGCGCAGGCGCTGGCGTTCGCGCGGACGCACTTGGCCGCGGCCAGCGAACCGCGGTGAGCATCGTCCCGGACGCCGCGCAGCCCGCGTTGCGACGGCCCGGCCTGGAGGTGCTGCTGGTGCTGGGCGTATCGCTCGGCCAGTCGGCGGTCTACTCCATCCTGTCGATCCTCGAAAAGCTCAGCCGTCCCGAACCACTGGGGCAGCAGACCACCACGATCAACACCTCGGTGACGCCCGATCGTCCGTGGCTCGACCTCAGCTATCAGCTGGCCGCGATCGTGTTTCCGCTCGTCCCGGCCCTGTTGGCGCTGTACCTGCTGCGGCTGACCAACGATCGTGAACGTATCGGGTTCGACCTCACCCAGTCCTGGCGCGACCTGGGTCGCGGGCTCGGGCTGGCCGCCGCGATCGGCATTCCGGGGCTGGCGCTGTACTTCGGGGCGCGCGCGGTGGGGCTGAACACCAACGTGCAGCCGGCCAACCTGGCCGAGAACTGGTGGACGGTGCCGGTGCTGGTCGGGCTGGCGGTGATGAACGGCGTGCTCGAAGAGGTGGTGATCGTCGGGTTCTGGTTCACCCGCATGGCGCAGCAGGGCTGGTCGATCGCCGCGGTGCTGATCGGCAGCGCGGTGATCCGGGGCGCCTACCACCTCTATCAGGGCTTCGGCGGGTTCGTCGGCAACCTGGTGATGGGCCTGGTGTTCGGCGCGCTGTACCTGCGCTGGAAGCGGGTCGGGCCGCT
>DAOSUG010000309.1:0-3681 GCA_035378545.1 Micropruina sp.
GGCGTCACCGTGCACCACGGTCTCTCCACCCCCGATCCGGACGAGGCCGCGGTCAAACGCGCGATGGTTCGCTCCGCGCGTCGCAAGGTCGTTCTGGCCGATTCGTCCAAAGTGGGTGCCACGCTGTTGATCAGCTTCGCCGCACTGAATGAGATCGATGTTCTGGTCACCGACTCGGGCTTGTCCGAGGCGGATCGTCAACAGCTTGTCAATGCAGGATTGGAGGTAGTCGTCGCATGATCATCACCCTCACCGCGAATCCGAGTCTCGACCGCACGGCCACATTGGAGGCCCCGCTGGCGCGAGGCCAGGTGCAGCGAGTCACCGGGGTCACCGTCGAGCCGGGCGGCAAGGGCGTCAACGTCGCTCGCGCCATTCACTACGCCGGCCACCCGGTGCGCGCGGTGCTGCCGTCGCCGGACTCCGATCCGATCCTCGCCGCGCTGCGCCAACTGGGCGTCGACTACCGCACCGTCGAGGTGGCCGAGGGCGTCCGAATGAACCTGACCCTGACCGAAGCCGACGGCACGACCACCAAGCTCAACGAGCCGGGCCCTCTGCTCGACGACGAGCTGGTCGAGAAACTGGCCGCGCTGGTGGTGGCCGAGGCCACCGGAGCCGAATGGGTGGTGCTGTCCGGCTCGCTGCCGCCGGGCGTCCCGGCCGACTTCTACGCAACTCTGGTGCGCCGGCTGCGTCCGCTGGGCGTGAAAGTGGCCGTCGACACCTCGGACGAGCCGCTGCTCGCGCTGGTCGACAACTTTCCTGAGGCAGCCCCCGACCTGCTCAAACCCAACTCGGACGAACTCGCCCAGCTCACCGGGGCCGACGCCGAACAGCTCGAGGCGGCCGCGAAGGCCGGCGATCCGAGCGCGGCCGTCGCGGCGTCCCGCAGCCTGGTCGAACGCGGCGTCGCCGCCGTGATGGGCACGCTGGGCGCATCCGGTGCGGTGCTGGTCACGTCCGAAGGCGCTTGGCACGCCAGCCCGCCGCCCATCGTTCCGCGCAGCACCGTCGGCGCGGGCGACTCATCGGTGGCCGGCTACGTGCTGGCCGACTGCGGGGGAGAAGCCGCCCCCGACCGTCTTCGAACCGCAGTGGCGTACGGCTCCGCCGCCGCATCCATGGCCGGCAGTGCGCTGCCCCGGCCCGAGCACCTCAATACCGCCGCCGTCGTCATCACCGACCTCGGCTGAGACTGCATCAACCACGAAAGGATTCACCCATGTCGCAGGACCTGATCACAGCTGATCTGGTTGTGCTCGATGTCGATCTTGGGCCGACCAAGCACGACGTGATCCACAACCTGGCCGAACTGGTGGCCAAGGCCGGCCGCGCCGAAGCGTCCGGTCTCGAAGCGGACGCCCTCGCCCGCGAAGAGAAGGCCCCCACCGGTCTCGGTGGCGGAATCGCCATCCCGCATTGCCGCTCCGGCGCGGTGACCACCAACTCGCTGGCGTTCGCCCGGCTCAAGCCGCCGGTCGACTTCGGAGCCTTCGACGGCCCCGCCGACATCGCCTTCCTGATCGCGGCCTCCGAGGGTTCGGACGATGCCCACCTGGCTCTGCTGGCCGAACTGGCCCGCAACCTGATGCGCTCCGAGTTCACCGATGGGCTGCGCAACGCGACCACGCCCGACGAGATCGTCACCCTGGTGAACAACGCCGTCAAGGCCGAAGAGAAGACCGACGCCGCCGTTGCTGCCGCCACCCCGGCTGCCGCCGAGGGCAAGAAGGTCATGGTCGCGGTCACCGCCTGCCCGACCGGCATCGCGCACACCTTCATGGCGGCGGACGGCCTCGAACAGGCCGCGAAGGCTGCCGGCGTCGAACTGCACGTGGAGCCGCAGGGCTCCGGCAAGGTCACCCCGATCGATCCCGCGATCATCGCCCGCGCCTCGGCGGCGATCTTCGCCACCGACGTCGGCGTGCGCGACAAGGAGCGGTTCGCCGGCCTGCCGGTGATCGAATCCGGCGTCAAGCGAGCCATCAACGAGCCCGCCAAGATGATCGCCGAGGCCATCACCGCCTCGACCGATCCCAACGCCCGCAAGGTGGCCGGCGACGCGTCGTCCGCCGCCGCGTCCGCCGGTGGTAGCCAGCTCAGCGTCGGCAAGCGCATCCAGCAGGCACTGATGACCGGCGTGTCCTACATGATCCCCTTCGTGGCCGCCGGCGGCCTGCTGATCGCCCTCGGCTTCGCGATGGCCGGCTTCGACGTGGCACTCGCGCCCGGATTCCACGGGGCCCGTGACTGCGCTCAGCTGCTCTGGGCCGACCCGGCCGCCTGTGCCACCGCGCAGGCCGCCGGCGCCGACGGCGACACCATCGGTGCGCTGATCCAGGCCGCCGGGTGGAACGCCGGCTTCCTCAACTACCTCGGCGCACTGCTGTTCACCATCGGCGGGGCGGCCTTCGGGTTCCTGTTGCCCGCACTGTCGGGCTACATCGCCTACGGTCTCGCCGGCCGTCCGGGCATCGCCCCCGGGTTCGTCGGTGGCGTCATCGCGGGTGCGCTGAGCGCCGGCTTCCTCGGTGCTCTGGTCACGGGCCTGCTGGCAGGCGTGATCGCGTTGTGGATGTCGAACTTCAACGTGCCGCGGTGGCTGGCCGGCCTGATGCCGGTGGTGATCATTCCACTTGTGGTCACCGCAGTCGTCGGCCTGATCATGTACCTGTTCCTCGGCAAGCCGCTCGCGGCAATCACCACGGGTCTGACCGAGGGCCTCAACGGCATGGCGGCCAGTGGCGCGGGCGCGCTGCTCGGCGTCGTGCTCGGCCTGATGATGTGCTTCGACCTCGGTGGTCCGGTGAACAAGGCGGCCTACCTGTTCGCCACCGCCGGACTCGCCGCGCAGACCACCGCATCGTTCCAGATCATGGCCGCTGTGATGGCCGCCGGCATGGTGCCGCCCCTGGCGCTGGCCCTGGCCACCACCGTCCGCAAGCAGCTGTTCACCGAGGTCGAGCTCGAGAACGGCCGCGCAGCCTGGCTGCTCGGTGCGTCCTTCATCTCCGAGGGTGCCATTCCGTTCGCTGCGGCTGATCCGCTGCGGGTGATTCCCTCGATGATGGCCGGTGGCGCGGTGACGGGTGCCCTGTCGATGGCCCTCGGCGTCGGTTCGCGGGCCCCGCACGGCGGCCTGCTGGTCGTGCCGCTGATGAGCAACGCGTTCGGGTTCCTGATCGCACTGATCGCCGGCGTACTGGTCGCAGCCGCCGCAGTGATCGCCATGAAGCAGTTCTGGCCCGCCAAGCAGGTCGCGGCCATCGCCTGACCCGTACGCAACCGAGCCCGCCGGACGTCATCGTCCGGCGGGCTCGTTGTGCGTTCGCGCGCGGTGAACACCCGTCTATCCCACATCATCGAGCAGGCACATTTGGTGTTGTCAGAGCCATCTTTACGGTTCGCCCGACACGATCGGGCAATGCCTCCGGCATACCTGTCGAACCTTTGTCAACCCCCTAAAGTGCCTCTGGCTAGGACGAACGTTTCGATTAGGGAGCCCTTACGTGCTACCATGGGTGACTGGGAAAGGGGTCTGCACAAGATGACTTTTGAAGTCGGTGAGACGGTGGTCTACCCAAATCATGGGGCGGCCGTCATCGAAGACATAGAAACCCGTACGATCAAAGGCGAGGACAAGCTCTATCTCGTTCTGCGCATTGTCGGCCAGAACGA
>DAOSUG010000310.1:0-3660 GCA_035378545.1 Micropruina sp.
TGAGCCGACCGCCACCCCCAGCCCGTCCACCTCGGCCACGCCGACCGAGACCGCGACGCCCTCAGAGTCCGCGACACCCACCGCGACCGCGACTCCCACCGAAACGGCCACGCCGACTCAGACCGCAACTGCGACGGAAACGGCGACACCCACAGAGGCGGCCAGTGCCACGGCCTCAGCGGCGGCCACGGTTAAAGACCAGGTGGACGTGATCGAGTCGAACGACCCGACCGACGCCGAGTTGAAGGCCTGCGGCGAGGCGCGTGCGCAGGTCACGCTGGCGACCCAGAACCTGCAGACGACCGTGCAGAAGCTGCTCACGCCGAGCGGCTCGAAGCCGTCCGGTGGCTCGACAGCGGGCGGTTCGTCGGGTTCGAGCGGATCGTCGGGTTCGAGCGGATCGTCCAAGACCTCGTCCGGTTCGTCGTCGAGCAGTTCGACGGCGACGGTCAGCGCAGCGCAGGTGGCCTCGGCCAAGGCGAAGCTGCTACAGGCGCAGCAGGAGTTGCAGGCTGCGCAGGACGACCTCGACAACGCCGAGTTGATCGCTCCGATCTCGGGCACGGTCGGCACCGTCGACCTGACCAAGGGCGGCTCGTCCAGCTCGGGGTCGGTGACCATCGTGGGCACCGGCAACGCGCAGGTGAGCATCGAGTTGCCGCTGGCCACCCGCACGTTGGTCAAGGCCGGCCAGAAGGTGACGGTCGCATCCGCCGGATCGACCAAGATCCTGAGCGGCACGATCACCTCGATCAGCGCCGTCGAAACCAGTGGCACCGCAGGTGACACCCCGACCTACGCCACCGTTGTCACGGTGTCCGATCCGGACGGGTTGCTCGCCTCGGGCGGCCGGGCGTCGGTGACGATTCCGGTGGCCTCTGCCACCAACGCGGTGCGCGTGCCCACCTCGGCCGTCACCCCGACCGGCACCGGCACGGCCACGGTTTCGGTGCTCGAATCCGGCTCCGAGACGGCGAAGTCCGTCACGGTGAAGACCGGCGCGGTCGGCGGCGGCTGGGTGCAGATCACCGAGGGCATCACGGCCGGCGACAAGGTGGTGCTGGCCGACAACACTGCCGAACTGCCCACCAACACCAGCAACCGGCGAACCACCTCCACCAGCACGGCGCGAGCCTCGGCCAGCGCGTCGGCAGCGGCCCAACCGGGCGGTGCGTCAACCGCCCAGGCGACCGCTCAACCGACGGCGACAGCCACCCGCTAGGAGTTTGGGGAACTCAGCACGGTTCGGGGACGATTCTCAGCACGGCTGGGAATCGTCCCCGAACCACGTCCGGACCGTCGTCGATTCGTCAGACGAGGTGCCGGACGACCTCGTCCACACAGCGGGCGGCGATGCGGGCCGTGCGAGCGTCGATGTCGAAGCGCGGGTTGAGTTCGGCAACCTCGAACAACCCCAACTTGCCGGACGCCGCGACAACCCGCAGCACGCGCAGGATCACCGCCGGCGGCACTCCGAACGCGGCTGGTGCGCTGACCCCGGGGGCGACCGAGGCGGGCAGCACGTCCAGATCGAGGGTGAGGTGCACCCGCTCGACCCGCTCCAGCAGTGCGGTTGTCGCGGCCAGTGCGCTGCTCACCTCGGTGTCGACGTCGTACAGAATCGATACGTCCAGCCGTTCGGCCTCATCGAGCAGCGCGCGGGTGTTGCTCGGTCGGCTCAGCCCGATCACCGAGTAATGGAACGGACGCCCGGCGGTCGCGAGATCGCCGGCCAACTGCAGAAACGGCGTGCCGGACGTCGCCCGCTCGGCCCGCCGCAGGTCGAGGTGCGCGTCCAGATTGAGCACCCCCCACGTCTCGGGACGATCGAGCCACCCCGAACCGCTGCCGTACGCCACCGCGTGCCCGCCGCCCAGCACCACCGGCGTGGCGCTCCGATCGAGCACCGACCCGACGACCACTCCCAGCCGCTGCTGGCCCGCCTCCAGGTCACCGTCCGCGACCACGACGTCACCCAGATCGCTCACCGGCAGGCCCGGATCGGCCAGGTTGGCCAGCATGCGGCGTATCGCGGCCGGCCCCTCGGCGGCCCCGACTCGCCCCTGATTACGCCGGACGCCCTCGTCGCTGGCGAATCCGACGATCACCACCGGGGCATCCGGACCAGAGCCGTTGACCATCTGGTGCCAACGGGTGTGCTCGGCGCCCGGCCCGTCGTCCCGCCCCGTCCACGGCACCGGCGCCCGGTCGATCACAGCCGCCCGCTCGCCAGCACGCCGTTCTTGACGACGGCGGCCACCAGCGGAACCCCCGGCCGGTAGGCCAGATGCACGTGGCTGGGGGCGTCCAGCACGGCCAGGTCGGCCACCGCACCGGGCCGCAGCACGCCGCGGTCGTCGCTGGCCAGCGCCCTGGCTCCCCCGGCGGTGGCGGCCCAGAGCGCCTCGTCGGGCGTCAGCTTCAACTCGCGAACTGCCAGCGCGATCACGAACGGCATCGACGTGGTGTAGGACGTGCCCGGGTTGCAGTCGGCGCCCAGCGCGACGGTGACGCCGGCGTCCCAGAGCCGGCGGGCGTCCGGGTAGGGGTTGCGGGTGCTGAAGTCGGCCGCGGGCAGCAGCGTCGCCACCGTGTCGGACGACGCCAGCGCCTCGATGTCGGTGAAGTCGAGGTGACAGACATGATCGACCGAGGTGGCCCCGAGTTCGACGGCCAGCTTGACCCCAGGGCCGTGGGTCAACTGGTTGGCGTGCAGCTTCACCCCTAGTCCGGCGGCCTTTCCTGCGGTGAGAACGGCCCGCGCCTGATAGTGGTCGAAGGCGCCCTGCTCACAGAAGACGTCGATCCAGGTGGCGAGCGGCGCGCACGCCGGGATCATTTCGTCGATCACCATCGTCACGTAGTCGTCGGTGCGTCCGGCGAACTCGGGCGGCGTCACGTGCGCGGCCAGCAGGGTGCCGAACCAGGTGTGCCGGTCGGCCACCTCGAGGCTGCGCCGCTCGTCATGCACGCTCTGGCCGTACCCCGATTTGATCTCGATCGTGGTGGTGCCCTGGGCGAGGTACTCCGCACTCAACCGGGCCGCGTTGGCGTCCAGTTCCTCATCGGACGCGGCCCGGGTCGCGGCCATCGTGCTGCGGATGCCGCCCGCCTCGTAGCGCCGGCCCACCATGCGAGCGGTGAACTCCTCGGCCCGATCGCCGGCGAACACCAAATGGCTGTGGCTTTCGACAAATCCCGGGACGACGGCCCGTCCGCCGGCGTCCAGCCGGTGGTCGGCGCCGGCCCCGTCCAGTGCGGAGCGCGGTCCGACCCACGCGACGCGGTCGCCGTCCAGCACCACCGCCGCGTCCGGGATCACCCCGCACACACCGCCGTGGACTGCGTCGTTGGTGACCAGCGAGGAGATGTTGTCGATCAGCACGCTCATCGATTCAGCCTTCCAGCATCGGCACCCGGACGCCACGTTCGCGCGCCACCTCGGCGGCGTGCTCGTAGCCGGCGTCCACGTGCCGGATCACGCCCATGCCGGGATCGTTGGTCAGCACCCGCTCCAGCTTCTGCGCGGCCAGCGCGGTGCCGTCGGCGACACACACCTGGCCGGCGTGGATCGAGCGGCCCATGCCCACGCCGCCGCCATGGTGGATGCTCACCCATGACGCCCCGGACGCCGTGTTGACCAGTGCGTTCAGCAGCGGC
>DAOSUG010000311.1:0-3657 GCA_035378545.1 Micropruina sp.
CGGCGACCCATTCACGCAGCCGCTGGCGGGCGTCGGCGAAGTCGCGGTGCCAGCCGAGCGGGGCGCTGCCGCTCATGTCGGGGTCGTAGGCGCACAGCCAGTGCAGGTGCAGTGCGGACAGTTCCCAGACCAGCTCGGGGTGGTGGTGCCAGAACGGTGGGATCACGCTGGCGGGCAGTCCGTAGGTGGTGCGCAGCCATCGGACCCACCGGTTCAGCTCGAACCATTCGACCTCGGCGTCGGCGGCGGTGAGCAGGTTCCAGTTGATCGGGTGCGGAGGCTCGGCAACCAGCGGGTCGTCGTCCGGGACGAGGTTGTCTTCGTCCAGCTCGTCCAACTCGTCCAACTCGTTCAACTCGTTCAGTTCGTCGGGGTCGTCCAGGTGTTCGGGGTGGGGAGTGTGTTCGTTCATCGGTCTGCCGCCCCTCACATGCTGATCGCTGGCGCGGTGCTGGCTGGCCGGCGGTCGGGCGGGTTGAACGCCGCTGCGTCCCGCTCGGCGGTGCGTGCCGGTGTGGTGTGCTCGGGGGCGGTCTGTTCGGGGCCGGTGCGGCGGGCGCTGCGGTCCACGTCGTAGCGGGTGTAGGCGGTGTCGTGACCGATGCCGGTGACGACGAAGACCTCCCCTTCCATGCCGGTGTCGGCCTTGGGGAACTTGCGGACATAGCCCTGGGCGATGAACCGGTCGCCGGGGACGTAGTTGTCCATGATTCGCTGCACGTTGTCGTCGTAGGCGACGAAGGTGTCGTAGGTCTTGCCGAGGTCGGTGAACGAGCCGTCTTCCTCGCGGTGCTTGCGTTCCTGCCCGAACCGCACCTTCACGTACAGGGCGCCGTCCTGGGTCTCCAGCTCGCGGGGATCTTTGGCGATGAACCCCCGGATCGAGGGTCGCGAGTTGATCGACATGCTGTGCTCCTGCCCGTGTCAGGCCGCGTCAACGGTGCGCGGCTACACCAGGCAGGTGCACGACCGGCTCCCCGTGCGTCAGGTCGCCGCCGGGCGCCGCAGCAGTGCCTCGATGGCCGAGCGGTCCTTGCCGAGCTGGGCGGCGTCGGGGCGGGTGGGCCAGGCGCGCAGGTCGGTCACGATCGGCGGCGCACTACGGAGGAGGGTGATGCCGGTGCCGAAGGGCAGGGTGCGGATGCGGTCGGGCGGCAGGATCGGCACTCTCCTGATGGAGCGTTGGTTCGATCTCGTGCCGTGATCGCCCAGGGTCACGGAGTCGGTGTACTCGTCGCGTTCGCCGATGAGGGAGGACAGGTCTTGGAGGTCTCGGGAGTTGGAGGCGCCGCCGAGGATGATCTTGACGATGCTCGCGTCCCAGATGGCGCCGGCGGCGTTGTCGCCCCACTTCTCCCGTGCCTGTGCCAGTGACTGCAAGACGGCGAGGCAGGTGATACCGGTGCCGCCGCCCTCGGCCATCAGTGTCGGCAGCGAGGGCAACGGTGAGAGGTTGCCGATCTCATCCAGCGCGAGCAGCAGTGGTGGGTCGAGCCGGGCGCCGGGTGAGCGGGCGGCGAGGCGGCGGGCGGCTTCCACGAGGTCTTCCACGAACGCCGCCACCAGGGCCGCGGACGCTCCGGCCCCCGCACCGGTCGCGAGCAGATACAGCGTGCCGCGTTGGGTGAGGAAGGCTTCGGGGTCGAAGTCCTCACCCGCTCGTGGGGTGACGGCGTCCAGGACGCGCGGGTCAGCCAGGGCGGAGAGGGCGAGGGAGACGCCTTGCCAGATGGAGTCTCGGGTCTTGGGGTCGGAGTCGATCATCGCCCCGAGCGAGTCCGCCCATCCGGTCGCTGCGTTCGGGTGGTTGGTGAGGACGGCGACGGCTTCGGCGGCGATGGAGGGGTCCAGGGTCCACCGGAACAGTTCGGCCGGTGGCCGGCCGTCCAGGGCGGCGGCGTGCAGCAGCGCTTGGAGGGCGGTGCGTGTCTTGCCTTCCCAGAACCCGCCGGACTCCACACCGCCACTGCTGAGCCCGGTGGCTGAGGCGAGGCCCGTGGCGCGGACCATCGCCGTCAGCGGGTCCTCGCAGCCGCGGACCGGGGACCATCGCAGTCCGGCGGGGACGCCTTCGGCGAGGTGCTGGGGATCGAACACCCCCACCGGTCGGCCGTCGCGCTGGCGGGCGCGGAGGGTGGCGGTGAGGTTGTCCGGTCGCGTCGAGGTGGTGACGACGGCACCGGGCGCGTCCAAGATGGCGTTGATCACCACGTGGAGCCCTTTGCCGGAGCGGGGTGGGCCGAGCAGCAGGATCGAGTCCTCGACCGATGCCCAGACCTGTTTGCCGAGGCTGGTGCCAAGCAGGTAGCCCACATCCGCCGGTGCGGGAGCCTCCAGGGAGGGGCGGAGTGTGCTGGCGCGGCGCAGCAGTGCCTTCCCGGAGGCGGTCTGGCTGACTTCGTGCCCGGTGGCGGTGCCGGCGAGGCGGCGGGGGTCGGTCTCGGTCTTGCGGGTGTGGCGGCGCAGCCGCACCCACACCCACCCGCCACCGACCGAGAGGCCGGCGAGCAGGACGGCGGTGACGATCCAGTAGACGACCGGGTTCAGCCCGGCGGCGGCGTCGAGAGCGACGGCGGGGTCGCCGGGGTTGAACAGCACTCCGAGCCCGGACGCCGGTCCCGCGGCGGGTTGGGCGGTGCCGGTGAGGAACGCCGCCACGCTGCCGGCGGCGCGCAGGACGAGCGCGACGCCGAACATCCCGACGAGGGCGATGAGGGCGGCGTTGGTCAACTCGTCCCCGAACGAGCCGGTCTGACGACCCTGCGGGCTGCTCACGGTACCCGCCTGACCACAGTGGTGCCGGAGATGCGCCCATACAGCACCACCTCGTGCGGGCTCTCGGCCAAGGCGTCGAGCTGGCGTTGGTCGAGGAGAGCGCGGGCGGCGCCGGTGCCGGTGGCGTCAGTGTGGGCGACGATGACGGCGACGGCGATGTCCTCGCCGGGCACGAACCCGTCCCCGGTGACCTCAACCAGCACCGGCGGCTGCTGCTGGCGGGCACGCCGGCCACGGCGCGTCGGTGCCGCGGTGCTGTCTGCTTCGGAGGCGGGGCGTCGGCGGGTGTGGATGAGGTCGGTGAACACGGTCCCGTCGACCTCACGGACCTCGATCCGCACCGCGATGGTGCGGTCCTTGGTCACCGCGTCCAGCAGCAGCCCGAAGGTGCCACGTGTCCACTCCGAACCCGCGGCAGGGGGCGGGAACGGCGTGCCGTCGACGGTGACGTCCAGGGTGCTGTTCTCGGTGACGATGATGACGACGTGGGGCAGCACCACCGGTGTCTCGTCGGGCTGCTGGGACGAGGTGTGGTGCAGCGGGTTGCGGCCACTCATGACTGACCGCCCAGGTAGCGGGCATCGGTCCGGAACAGGTCCAGCTCGACGGGATGGAGTTGGTGTTGCGAAATGAAACTCCTGGACTTGATCTTCCACAGCCCCTGTCCGACCCCGAGGGTGGGGAGGAGCTTCTGCTCGGTACCGGTCAGCCCGAGGGCCTTCGCGGTCGGGCCGAGCTGGTCGGACTCTTGCCGGTAGACGATCCGGGTCTCGGCGTTCGCGAGCAGGCTGTTGGCGAGGGAGCGCATGGCCGAGCCTTGGTCGCCCACGTTGTCGAGGTCGGTGAGCTTGTGGAAGATCAGCATGTTCGCGATCCCGTAAT
>DAOSUG010000312.1:0-3631 GCA_035378545.1 Micropruina sp.
GGCCCAAGGCGTCTCGCCGATCACCGCCGGCACTTTGCTGACCGTCACCACGGTGTTCTCGGTGGTGGCCGCTCCGCTGATCGGCCAGTTCGTCGCCTACCGTCCGTTCCACCGCTCCACACTCGTGCTGGGCACGTTGAGCTTTCAGTTCGCCGCCTGGACGTCGGTGCTGCTGTGGCCCGGTCCGGCGCCGCTGTGGCTGCTGGTCGTTCTGGTGGCCGCGCTGGGCATCAGCGGGCCGGTGTCGGTGGTCAGCTTCGACTACGCCCGGACGTCCAACCCGCACGACCAGTTGGGCAGCGCCACCGGGGTGATCAACCAGGCCGGTTTCGTGGCCACGGTGATCACCGTGCTGGTGATCGGGCTGATCCTCGATCTGCTGACCCCTGCCGGCCAGCCGTACGGACGTGAGGCGTTCGGCTGGGCGATGGCGTCGCAGGCGGGGCTGTGGCTGCTCGGCACCGTGCAGGTGATTCGTTACCGCGGACGAGGCCGGCGCGAGTTCCGCGAGCGCGACGCCCAGGCCTATGAAAGGTTCCGGCACGGCGACCTGAGCGTCGACTGGAACCTGGGCGTGTACCCCTCGTCCGCGCTGGACGACTGACGCCGCAACCCTGTGGGCCACTACGCCGGCTCGTCCAAGACGACGAGCCCGTACGCCGTCGCCGCCCCCCTCCACACAGCCCGGTCGCCGGTCAGAACGGTGCCGATCAGCCCATGGGATCCTGAGAAGGCTCCCGCGGAACCTGAGACAGGGTGCCGTCCCCTCGTTCTCGACTTACCCTGCTGGCACGATCCCGACGCCGCGACCGTCTGCGAGGCAGCTCATGCGCACCCTGATCCGACCGCTCATCGCCGCCGTCACCACGCTGCTGATGCTGCTCGCACCCCTCACCCAGGCGACGGCCGCGACGAACCCGGCACCGCCGCGCTCGCTGCAAACGCCGGGCATCGACGCCCACCTCGGCTACAAGCCGCAGAAGACCTGCACCCCGTCCGCCAAACCGGGCACCACCGCCCTGCTGAAGGCGCTGCTGAAGACCTGGGGCGGCAAATCCTGGGGCATCTCGCGGTTCTGCAGCAGCGGCGGAACGTCCGAACACAAGGAGGGACGGGCCCTCGACTGGCACATGGACTCACGCAAGGCCAAGGACCGCGCCAAGGTCAACGAGATGATCAGGTGGATCACCGCCAACAACGGCGAGGTGGCATACCGGCTCGGCGTGATGTACATCATCTGGAATCAGAAGATCTGGTCGATCTACTACCAGGAACTCGGGTGGCGAAAGATGGCCAGCCGCGGCTCGTGGACGGCCAATCACAAGGACCACGTGCACACCTCGCTGTCGTGGGACGGGGCCATGGCGCAGACGTCCTGGTGGACCGGCACGGTGCTCACCGTGCCGAAACTTGGGCCGTGCGGCAAGGCATCCAACGGTTCGTGCCTGCCGATGATCGGGCGCTCGTCGTCGAAGACCTGGACCAAGGTGGCCGTCGGTCCGTTCAGCCCCTACCCCTCGACGGTGCCCAACCTGGGCGGCAGCGCGCGCGTCGGATTGACCCTCAAAGCGGTCGCCGGAACGTGGATGCCGACCGGCTCGACGATCGCCTACCAATGGCTGCGGGACGGCAAGGCGATCGCGGGCGCGACCGGCCCGGACTATGTGGTGGCCGCCGCCGACCTGGGCACGGCGTTGTCGGTGCGGGTCAGCGCCACGCTGGGGGGCACGACGGTGACCAAGACCTCCGATTCGACCACCGACACGGTCAAGGGCGTGCTGCCCACACCGCGGCCCTCGGTGACGGGCGCGTACGCATACGCGTCCACCCTGACCGGCGCACCAGGAGCCGGCTTCCCGGACGGCACGACGTTCGCCTACCAATGGCAGCGCGACGGCAAGAACATCTCGGGCGCCACAGCGCCCACCTATACGCTCACGGCGCCGGACGTCGGCGCGGACGTCCGGCTGCGGCTCAAGGCGTCGAAGGCGGGCTACACCACGGCCACCACGTACTCGGTCGCCGCTGAGGTGAAGCCGCTGCAGTTCGAGGCGGCACCGAATCCCACGATCGAGGGCATTCTGCGGGTCGGTGGCGTGCTGACCGCGGTGCCGGGTGCGTGGACCCCGTCCGCGACCTTCGGGTATCGCTGGTACCGCAACGGCACGCAGATCTCGGGCCAGACCAAGGCCACGTACACCCTCACGTCCAAGGATCTGGGCAAGGCGATCAACGTGCGGGTGCGGGGGTCACTGGCCGGCTACGCGGCGGTGAACCGCTACTCTCCGCGCACCGCGGCCGTGCAGGCCGGACTCACGGTGGCCACACCCACCATCTCGGACACCACCCCGCGCGTGGGTCAGGTGCTGAGCGCGGCGCCGGGCACCTGGAAGCCGGCGGGGGTGGCCTTCACCTACCGCTGGTACCGCAACGGCGCCTTCATCACCGGCGCGACCAGCCGTACCTACACGGTCACGCCGGCCGACCACGGCCGCACCCTGCAGGTGCGTGTCGAAGGATCGAAGGACGGCTACCCGAACGCGTCCAAGCGCTCGGCGCAGAGCGCCAAGGTGGGCAACGGGCAGTTCAAGCCGGGCACGGTGACGGTGCAGGGCACGCCCGAGGTCGGCCAGACCCTGACCGCAGACCCCGGCACCTGGGGTTCGAAGCTGAACCCCACACTCGTACTGACCCCATCGTTCGGCTACCAGTGGTACGCGGCCGGCAAGGCGATCAAGGGCGCAACGGCGCGGACGTTCGCGCCGTCGTCCGCGCACCGGGGCACGAAGGTGCACGTGGTCGTGACGGCGACGCTGAGCCGGTACACGAAGGCGACGGCCGGCTCAGCGGCGGTGAGCATCGGCTGATCAGGTCGGTGGTTTGATCGAACCCGCGGTGACGCCCGCCTCCACCACCGTCGCCCCGGCGCACGCCGGGATCTCCCACCACAGACCCACTGACCAATGAATCAGTGCCCCCGCCCACCGTGATCCCCCCACCACCGTCACCCCGGCGCACGCCCGGATCTCCCACCACAGACCCACTGACGCTCGTCGAGATCCCCGCCGATCGAGTTCTCACACACCCGGGTCCGCTGTCGCTTCCATCGCCCGCGCCAGCAATCGGACGGTGCCCGC
The DNA here is from genome assembly GCA_035378545.1 of Micropruina sp. GTDB lineage: Bacteria > Actinomycetota > Actinomycetes > Propionibacteriales > Propionibacteriaceae > Micropruina. Next base: position 3,138 of record DAOSUG010000312.1, read on the forward strand.
AGCCCCGTCGAGCAGCACCCGGTCGCCGGTGTGCAGCCGCGCGGTGGCGTCCCCGCAGCCGACCACGGCCGGCACGCCGAGCTCGCGAGCCACGATCGCGGCGTGGCTGAGGGGTGCCCCCAGGTCGGTGACGATGCCGGCGGCCCGCGGAAACAGCGGCGTCCACCCGATGTTGGTCAACTGGGTGACCAGGATCTCGCCGGGGCGCAACTGGTCGGCGTCCTCGAACAGGTCGATCCGGCGGACGCTGCCCTCCACCCGTCCGATGGCGCCCGCAAAGCCGGTCACCACTTCGTCGGACGGTGCCGCTGTCGCCATCTCGGCGCCGGCCACGAAGACATCAGTGCGCCGGTGGGGATCGGCGGCCCATACGAACGGCTCGAACCGCCCCACGATCGCCGCCGGCAGTGCGGGCAGCGCGCGGTAGCGGCGCAGCGTATCGCGTCGCTGCTCGAACAGCGGGAACGCTCCGAGGTCTCCGGCCAAGCTCGCCA
>DAOSUG010000313.1:0-3628 GCA_035378545.1 Micropruina sp.
ACGTCAGCGGCGCCGCGCCGGTGCCCCCGTCGTGGCCCGAGATCAGCACCACGTCCGCCTTGGCCTTCGACACGCCCGCGGCGACGGTTCCAACACCGACCTCGGCCACCAGCTTGACGTGCACCCGGGCGACCGGGTTCGCGCATTTGAGGTCGTGGATCAGCTGCTTGAGGTCTTCGATCGAGTAGATGTCGTGGTGCGGGGGCGGGCTGATCAGCCCCACGCCCGGCGTGGAATGCCGGGTCTTGGCCACCCAGGGATACACCTTCTGGCCGGGCAGCTGGCCGCCCTCGCCGGGCTTGGCGCCCTGCGCCATCTTGATCTGGATGTCGGTGGCGTTGGTCAGGTAGTCCGAGGTGACCCCGAACCGTCCGGACGCCACCTGTTTGATCGCCGAGCGCCGGACGGGGTCGTGCAGGCGGTCCGCGTCCTCGCCGCCCTCGCCGGTGTTCGACTTGCCGCCCAGCCGGTTCATGGCAACGGCCAGCGTCTCGTGCGCCTCTTTCGAGATTGAGCCGTAGCTCATCGCGCCGGTGGAGAACCGCTTGACGATCTCGCTGACCGGCTCGACCTGGTCGATCGGAACGGGCTTGCGGTCGGAACTGAACTCGAGCAGGCCGCGCAGCGTCATCAGCCGCTTCGACTGGTCGTTGACCCGATCGGTGTACGCCTTGAAGATGTCGTAGCGCTTGGTGCGGGTCGAATGCTGCAGCCGAAACACCGTCTCGGGATCGAACAGGTGCGGCTCGCCCTCGCGGCGCCACTGGTACTCGCCGCCCACGTTCAGCGTGCGGTGCGGCAGGGTGATCCGGTCCGGCGGGTAGGCCATGGCGTGCCGGGCGGCGATGGTGCGGGCGATCTCGTTCAGGCCGATGCCCTCGACCCGGCTCGTGGTGCCGGGAAAGTAGTCGTCGACGAACTGGGTGCTCAGGCCGAGCGCCTCGAAGATCTGGGCACCGGTGTACGACGCGATCGTCGAGACGCCCATCTTCGACATCACCTTCAGCACGCCCTTACCGAGCGCCTTGCGCACGTTGGCGACCGCCTTCTCGGGTTCGACCTTGACCAGCCACTCGCGCCGGGCCAGATCCTCGGCCGACTCGAAGGCCAGGTACGGGTTGACCGCGGCCGCACCGTAGCCGACCAGCAGCGCCACGTGATGCACCTCGCGCACGTCGCCGGCCTCGACGATCAGCCCCACCTCGGTGCGGCGCTTCTGCCGCACCAGGTGCTGGTGCACCGCCGCGGTGAGCAGCAGGGACGGAATCGGTGCCAGGTCGGCGTTGCTGTGCCGGTCGGACAGGATGATCGTGCGACAACCCCGGTCGATGGACGCCGTGACCTCGGCGCACAACTCGTCCAGTTTGGCCTTCAGTCCTTCGGCGCCCTCTTCGACCGGGTACAGGCCGCGCACCACGTGGGTGTCGTAGGCGGGCATCGAGCCGTCGCGGTTGATCCGCACCAGCTTGGCCAACTGGTCCGAATCGAGCACCGGATAACCGATCATGATGTGCTTGCACGAGTCGGGGCCCGGTTCGAGCAGGTTGCCCTCGGGCCCGAAGGTCGAGCTGAGCGAGGTGACCAGCTCTTCGCGAATGGCGTCCAGCGGCGGGTTGGTGACCTGGGCGAACAGTTGCGCGAAGTAGTCGAACAGCAGCCGCGGACGCTCGCTGAGCACGGCCAGCGGCGTGTCGGTGCCCATCGACCCGATCGGCTCGGCGCCGCTGTTGGCCATCGGGGCAAGGATGATCTTGAGTTCTTCGTGGGTGTAGCCGAACACCTGCTGGCGGCGCAGCACCGAGGCGGCACTGTGCACCACGTGCTGACGATCGGGCAGGTCGTTGAGGTCGACCCGGCCCTCTTCGAGCCACTGCTCGTAGGGGTGCTCGGCGGCCAGTGACGACTTGATCTCGTCGTCGTCGATCAGCCGGTGCTCGGCCATGTCGACCAGCAGCATGCGGCCCGGCTGCAGCCGGCCCTTGGCGATCACCTTGCTCTGCGGAATGTCGATCACGCCCGCCTCGGACGCGAACACCACCAGGCCCTCGTCGCTGACCCAGTAGCGGCCCGGACGCAGCCCGTTGCGGTCGAGGGTGGCTCCGATCAGGGTGCCGTCGGTGAAGCAGACCGCCGCGGGACCGTCCCAGGGCTCCATCAGCGAGGAGTGGAACGAGTAGAACGCCTTGCGGGCGGGATCCATCTCGGCGTTGTTCTCCCAGGGCTCCGGGATCATCATCATCACCGCGTGTGGCAGGGAGCGTCCGCCCAGGTGCAGCAGTTCGAGCACCTCGTCGAAGCTGGCCGAGTCGGATCCGCCCGGGGTGCAGATCGGGAACAGGCGTTCGAGGTCGCCGGGGATCAGGTCGGTGGCGAGCAGCGCCTCCCGGGCGCGCATCCAGTTGCGGTTGCCCTTGACCGTGTTGATCTCGCCGTTGTGGGCGATCAGCCGGTAGGGGTGCGAGAGCTCCCAGGCTGGAAAGGTGTTGGTGCTGAACCGTGAGTGCACCAGGGCCATGGCGGACGCGATGCGCTCGTCGGTCAGGTCGGGAAAGACCTCGGCCAACTGTTGCGTGGTGAGCATGCCCTTGTAGACGGTGGTGCGGGCCGACAGCGAGGCGAAGTAGACGCCGGACTCGTTGCGGGCGCGCTGCCGCAGAGGGTAGGCGAGTCGGTCGAGCGCGATGCCCTGCTCACCGTTCGGCGAGCTCAGGAACAGCTGCTCGAACACCGGCATCACCTCGCGCGAAACGGGGCTCAGAGTGCCGTCGTAGGTGGGCACCGCACGCCAGCCCAGCACGTCCAGGCCCTCTTCGACGGCGATGTACTCGATGGTGCGCTTGGCCTGGGCACGCTTGACCGGCGACTGCGGCAGAAATGCCATGCCCATCGCGTAGCTGCCGGCTTCGGGCAGTTCGAAGTCGGCGACGGCGCGGAAGAAGGCGTCCGGAACCTGCAGCAGCATGCCCGCTCCGTCACCGGCCGCGGCGTCGGCGCCGGTGGCACCGCGATGATCGAGGTTCTCAAGCGCGGTCAGGCCCTTTGCCACGATGTCATGGCTGGCTTCACCGCTGAGCTGTGCCACGAACGCGACACCGCAGGCGTCGTGCTCGAAGCTCGGGTCGTACAAACCCTGCGCGGGCCTGGTAGGCATGGACGTCAAAGCCATGGGCGTCTCTCCTCATCTTCCGGCGTGGGTTGCGGGCCGGAGGGTGCCGATGCGCTCGCCATCCGGCGCCAACGCTGCACGCGGTGGGAAGCATACGACACCCGTCATTGCGGGCAGGTTACGACGGTTTGCATGGTGGACGAGCGGTGGCCGTCACGGTGCAGGGCCCAGGAGCCTGGAGCCCGTGGTCGAGCCTGTCGAGCCGCTGCTTTCGTCATCCCTAAGACTCACAGCCGGGATCTTCCTTGCGCGCCCGCCAATGACGCGGGAGAGCCTGTTGGTCGAGCCTGTTGCACCGCTGCTTTCGCCATCCCGGCGAACGCCGGGATCTCTGCTGCACGCCTACCAACGACGCGCGAGAGCCTGTCGAGACTCCTGGGTTGCGTTTGGTTGCCGCGGAGTGGGGGTGCACCCCGTCCCGCCCCGGCAAGCCTTCTCGGCTCCGCAGGCTCCGCCGAGAAG
>DAOSUG010000314.1:0-3619 GCA_035378545.1 Micropruina sp.
TCGCCATCGCCGACCCCATCAAGGAGACCACCCCGGCGGCCGTCGAGGCGCTGCGCGCCGAAGGCATCGAGGTCGTCATGCTCACCGGCGACAACCGGGTCACCGCCGAAGCGGTGGCGCGTCGCCTTGGCATCGACCGCGTCGAGGCCGAGGTCCTGCCCGACCACAAGGCAGATGTCGTCAAACAACTCCGTGAGGACGGTCGCGTCGTCGCCATGGCCGGCGACGGCGTCAACGACGCCCCAGCCCTGGCTGCCGCCGACGTGGGTCTGGCCATGGGATCGGGCACTGACGTGGCCATCGAGAGCGCGGGGATCACGCTGCTGAAGGGCGACCTGACCGGGATCGTGCGAGCACGAAAGCTCTCCCAGGCAACGATGCGGAACATCCGGCAGAACCTGGTCTTCGCCTTCATGTACAACGTCGCCGGCATCCCCATCGCGGCAGGGGTTTTGTACCCCGCCGTCGGGCTGCTGCTCTCACCGATGATCGCAGCCGCGGCGATGGCGCTGTCATCAGTCAGCGTCATCGGCAACGCACTGCGCCTGCGCGCCCAGCGCCTATAATCGGCACTGGCGCACCGTGCACGACCAACCACTGCAATCCTTCCGGGGCCGCGGCCCAACGACGTCGCCATCTGCCGATGACCAGAGGCCTGGCCCGCATCCGTGGCCGACATCGGCACACCCCAGATGAGCATCGGAGTCACCGTGTTCCAAAGCATGACCTCGCTGCCGTGTCATTGATCTGCGTCAGCGTAGATCTCGCGGCATGCTCCTCAGATACGGCTCAGGGCAAGACCGCACCACCGTCAGCATCCTCGGCGCCGGCACTGGACCACGTTCACGGGCTCGGCGTTAATCCTGCCGACGACACCTTGTACATCGCCTCCCACTCCGGGGTCTACCAGGTCACGCAGGACGGAGCCGTCGAACGTGTCGCGGATCGGTACCAAGACACGATGGGGTTTGCCGTCGTCGGGCCGGGAAACTTCCTGGCCAGCGGGCACCCCGACCTGATCGAGTCCAACGACGCAGCCAAGACGTGGACCGCCCTCTCGCTCATTTTCCATGTCTGACCGTGATCGTTGGACCCCGTCCCGGCTGCCAGTGGCAAACCCTGAACGGGTGGACGTACCGGATAGCGTCCCACAAGTAGGAACGATAAACGACGTGCGAAGACGGCACTGGTCCTGGGTTGAAGCACGCCAAGTGGTGCTGTCGAGCACGGCGAATTGGTCCCCGGACTACGGCGTCCTTCGCTGCCAGCCCCGTCGAAGACGTCGAGGCGCCCAACGCCCTCGAAACCAGCATCCTAGCCACCCTCGACCCACCCCCTCAACCTCGACAAGCGGCCGAAACGAGATGAGAACCCGTTCCAGCGCCCTCGCCGCCAACACAACCGCAAGTGAGCGCGCCCAACGAATGACTCGCGCCATTTGGCGCTCTGCACTTGCCGGTCCAGCCGACAGGCTACCCTCGCGCACCGTGCGGCAGACATCCCAGGTTTTTCGATGTCAAGCAGCGGCGGTGGTGTGGTGGTTCCAGGCGAGGGTTTCGTTGTAGGGCTGGCCGGTCTTGAGGCAGCCATGGAGGATGCCGACCCAGCGGTTGGCGAGTTGGCGCAGCGCGGCTTGGTGGCCGATCTTCCGGCCCCGGAGTTCCTTGTAGTAGGCCTTGGCGCCGGCGGAGCCGCGCATCGAGCAGAACGCCCATTGCTGCAGGGCGTCACCGAGTCGTTTGTTGCGGGCGTAGCGGGCCATCACGACCTTCTTGATTCCTGAGGCCCTGGTGATCGGGGCGGTGCCGGCGTAGGCCTTGCGGGCCTTCGCGTCGACGTAGCGGCTGGGGTCGTCGCCGAACTCGCCGAGGACCCGGGCGGCGAGGATCACACCGAGGCCGGGCAGGCTGGTGATCAGCTCAGCGTCCGGGTGACGACCAAAATGGTCGGCCACCACCTCACCGAGAGTGTCGATCTGGTCATTCAGGGTGGCGATGACCTCGACCTGGGCCGTGACGATCGCAGCAAACGCGGCCTGCACGGGAGTTGCCTGCCGCAACTCGTCGGCCCGCAGGACGGCCATGATCTGGTCGGCGACCACCTCAGGGTTGCGCCGCTTCGCCCTGGCCAGCGCGGCCAGGACTTGGCGTTTGGTGAGCCGGGCGGCCTGGTCCGGATCAGGTGCCAGCCGCAGCAGCTGCAACGTGTCGGCCGCGTCCAGCTCGCCATACGCCTTCAACGCGGCCGGAAAGGACTCCCGCAACGCCGAACGAAGACGCAACACCTGCCTGGTTCGGTCCCAAATCAACGACTGGTGGGTCCGGGCCGTCAGCTTCACCGCCTCCACCAACGCGCTGTCACCAGCCACCTGCCGGTGATGTGCCCGGTCGAGCCGGACGATCTCGGCCAGGATGTGCGCATCGCCGGCATCCGACTTCGCCCCCGACGTCGAATGCCGTTCCCGATATCGCGCCGACGACAGCGGGTTGATCGCAAACACCCGATAGCCGGCGGCCACCAGGGCTGCGGCCCACGGGCCACGTTCGGTCTCGATCCCCACCACCACCTCAGTGAGCACCTCGCCCCCCGACGGCTCGGGCACGAACTCCGCGATCAACCCGTGCAGCCGGGTAATCCCGACCAGCCCTTCAGGGAATCTCCGTCTGGCCAGTGTCCGGCCGGACTCATCGACGATCTCGACGTCGTGGTGGTCCTCGGCCCAGTCATCACCAACGAACAACATGCCCGCCTCCTGGTTGCTCGATCCAGCAGTCAGCAGCGCGGAGGAGACGACTCGGCGATCTAATGGCCCAAGTGCTCACCCACAACCAGCCGGGGGCACGTCATCCCAGCAGCGATCCCCGCCTCCTCACGACCAGCAGGCGCACAGTCTGCCGCCAGACCTACCCAAACGGGGTCAGAAAAGAGATGAGTGCTGACCCGCCAGCCGCTACCAGAACCAAGCCTCCCAGAGACCCGGCAGAAACCCATTAGAATCGGACGTTACGAGTGAGCTGGCTGAGGCGCCGACCGGTGGCGTGCACGACCCAGACGCCCGGTTTGCCCTCGCCAGCCACTGTCGTCATGTCTCAGGAACATGTCGGTTTGCGGCCGTATAGTCCGGCGCATGGGGGAACCTTCGAAGTACGAGCAGGTCGCCTGGGACGAGATCCAGGCTTTTCGGCACAGCTGGTGGAGGACTACTGGCCAGCGCCTCAATGACAAGGCGGCTGAGCTTGTGAGCAAGGCGGCTCGCGATGCTGGCGAGTTCGTTGAGAGGCATCCGAAGCTGCAGGCGGGTTTTAACCGTGCCAGCAAGGTCGCCAAGCGTGCGGCCGGCACGGTCAGCAAAGGGGTTCCGTACGAGGCGAAGGAGTGGTTCGGGAAGGCCGCCCATTCTGCGGGTGTGACTGTCCGGGACATTTCGCGAATCGGGCTGACTCCGAAGCGGATAATCGCGAAGCACCAGAAGAAGGGCAACCAGGTGGAGACCCTGCTGGACATCCGCAGCCTTGACCTGGAACTGGTGGACAAGGTTCGCGGCGGCAACATCGTGCTCAATTTTCTCTACCCCTTGACTGCCGGCGGTTCGGGGGCCGGCTCGGCGTTGGTCATCTCA
>DAOSUG010000315.1:0-3618 GCA_035378545.1 Micropruina sp.
CCGGCCGGTCAACGCCAGGTCCTGCCGCAAGCTGGTGTAACCGATCCCGCGGCGGGTCAACTGCCGCGACAGCCACCACCCGGACGAGCTCTGCACCCGGGTCAGCAGGTTGCCGCGGCCGGCCCCACCCGGCGGCGCCGAAGTGCCTCCGATCGCCGAGACCACCGGGCCTACCCCCAGCGGGGCGGTGGCCGGGGCGTCGTGGCCGGCGTCGAAATGGGCCAGCTGCACCAGCGGCGCCGCGGTGGGCGGCGCGAGCCGCAGCAGCAAGGCGAACAGCACAGCGCCGAGCAGGGCGCCCACGACCACGACCGCGATCACCGGATCACCGGCCGCCGCAGCCGCCCGGTGCTCATGGTGGTGCTCGGGGTGGGGTCGTCGACCAGGGTGGTCAACAGCTGCGCCTCGAACGGGTCGGGTTGCGCACCGGGGCGGGTCAGGAACGGCGGCACCGGCGGCTGCGCCGAGAGCTTGCGCATCCAGGCGAACGCGGCGCCGAAGATGCAGACCACGACGGCCAACGCGATCTGCCCGGCGACCGTGCTGTACGGGGCGATGTAGGCGCGGCTGAACACCACCAGGAACACCGCGATGCCCAGCGTCACCGCGACAACCATCTGCATGCCGCGGCGCAGCTGCACGCGGCCGGCGGAAATCTTGCGCCGCATCTCCAGCTCCTCCCGGGCCGAGGACGCCAACCCGGTCAGCACCTCGCCGAGGCGGTCCCCGCGGCGCCGCACGTTCAGGATCAGCGCGGCGATGACCAGGTCGGCGCTCGGGTCGTTGAGCTCGGCGGCCAAATTCAATAGCGCCCGGTCCAACGGCACCCGAGCCCGGATCTGGCCGACCAGGCGAACCAGCGGAGCCCGGATCAGGTCCGGGGCGTTCACCGCGGACGCGGGAATGGCGTGCTCCAGGCTGGCGTGGGCGGCGATGGTGTCGCGCAGCGACTCGGTCCACACCACCAGCGCCTCGAGGGAGGCGATCTGCCGGGCCTCGGCGGCGCCGCCGCCGAACAACCGCGGCCACAGCAACACCAGCGCGGCCAGCCCGGCGGCGGCGACCGGCCACCGGGTCAACGCCAGCACCGCGACGCCCACCACCGCGGCGGCCAGGATCCGCGCGGACACCGCCGGTGAACGCAGCGCCGCCACCGCGCGGGCGGCCCGGGACGGCGGCCGGGTCGGGTCCACCCGTGTTCCGCGCAGCCCCGCGACCACCAACAGCAGACCCACGCCCAGGCCGATGCCCAACAGCACCGTCAGCACCACCGTGCCGGTCACGCCAGCGCCCCCACCGGCCCCGACAGTTCAGGCAGGAAGGTGAAAGAGGCGGCCGTGTCGTCGTAGCCGGCGTCGGCCAACTCCTCCAGGCGCGCCTCGCTGATCCCGAACTCGTCAATACGCACCGCCCGGCGGTCGACCGGGGACGGGGCGAAGATCGGGGTGAAGGCGACCCGACCGTCCGGGGCGCCGGCCAACTCGAGCACCTCGGTGACGGTGCGGCGACCGCCCAGCCGACGGTTCTTGCCGATGAAGACCACGAAGTCGACCGCGCCGGCGATCAGGGCGTGCGCGACCCGGTTCTCGATCCGCTCGTACTGCTCGGCGTACTGGGCGAGCTTGGCGAACACGTCCGCCGCCGACCTGGCATGGAGAGTGGAAAGGGAACCATTGTTCCCCTGGCTCATGGCCGAAAGCATCTCGACAACTTCGGGTCCCAGCACCTCTCCGACGCAGACGCGGGACGGGTTGTGTCGCCGGGTCCGGCGGACCAATTGCTGGATACTGATGCCGCCGTGGCCCTCGGCGTCCGGGAGGACCTCCTCCCACTCCACGACGTCGGCGTGCAGGCCCTGCCGGCGAAGCCCCAACTCCAGGGACCGTTCGACCGTGATGAGCCGCTCCTCGGCCGGAATGCAATTGAGACACGCTCTCAATAGGGTGGTTTTTCCGGCGTCGGTGGCGCCGGCGATGATCAGGTTCATCCGGGCCCGCACCGCAGCCTGCAGGAAGACGGCCAGCTGCTCGTCGATCGTGCCCAACTCAATCAGTTGGGCCAGGAACATCTGCGGATACCGGTTCCGGCGGATCGACACCGCGGGCCGCTCACCGGCGCCCATCACGGCCGACAGCCGGGACCCGTCCGGCAGCCGCAGGTCCAGCTCCGGGTTCGCCCGGGTGAACGGGCGGGCGTTGATCGACGCGTACGCGGCGAGGTTCTGCACGATCCCGATCAGGTCCTCGTCGGTCGCGGCGATCGGCGCACCGCGGACCTTGCCCCGGTCCGCGTAGGTGATCCACACCTCGTCGCAGCCGTTGATGTCGATGTTCTCGACCTGGTCGTCGTCCAGCAGCTCCTGCAGCTCGCCGGCGGCGTAGATCGCCGCGTCCACCGCCATGATCAGCCGCAGGTCGTAACCGGTGTCCGCCGGCAGCTCCCCGCCCGCCTTGACGATCTCCGCCTGGTACGCCTGCACCGCGCTGGTGATCAGGCTCAACGCCAACTGCCGCTCGTCCGGCTCGGACAGCTCAGGGTCGCCCCGGCGTTCCCGGTCCTGCTTGACGCGGGTCATCGCGTCCGCGACCTGCACCCGCAGCGCCTTCACCAGCTCGTACTCCACCGGCATCTCACTCATCGGCCCACCACCTGCCCCTGTTGCGCGGCCACCCCGGTGGAGTCCGTCGTTTGCTGCTCACTCGGCCCGCCCGAGCCGTCCGATGAGTCCGATCCGATCGATCCGGTGGCGGTTGCGGCCAGCGACGGCCAGGTGGCCAGCACCGACTCGGCCACCGACCGGGCCGACCGCACCAACTCGCTGCCCGCCAGCCGGCGGGTCACTACCCCGGCCCACAGCGACTGAGCCGCCGCCGGGTCGTGCACGAAACAGCCCAGCACCGGCGCCGGCGAGCCGATCGACGCCAGCACCTGTTTCACCTGTTCCACCGCGGGCCGCCGCTGCTTGACCGGGGCGGTCACCACCACGCCGACCCGCACCCGGTCGCCCTCGCCGGGGCCGACCATCCCGGCCAGCTCCGCGACCCGGTCCCGGACGTGGAACAGTCCCTCCAGGTCCGCGCGGGTCACCAGCAGCACCGCGGTCGAGGCCTGCGCCACCGGCACCGTCGGGGCGCCCTGATGCAGCCGGCCCAGGTCCGCCAGCACCGTTCCCCGCCACCGGGCCAGGGCCGGCGCCAACCCCGGCCATAGGGACCGCAGCGCCCGGAACCGTTCCGCCGAGAGCACACCGGGCACCACCGGCACCCCCAGCGTGGTGTCCTGCGCGAACGGCAACGGCCCGGCCGCCGTCAGCCCCAGCCGCGCCGCGGTGGCCAGACCCGCGATGGAGGGATCCGGCGCCAGATGCGGCGGCGCGAACTCGGACACGTTCTGGCGCAGCCGGAACGACAGATCACTGCCGGCCGTGTCGGCCTCCACCACCGCCCGCTCGCCCGGCCACACCAAGCCCAGCGCCGTCGCCAGCGTCGTCACCCCGGGAGCACCCTTGTCCGAGCACACCGACACGATCACGGCGTCGGCACCTTCACCAGCGCCGCCGATCCCGACGCGCTCGCCGCCGCCACCGCCGGCCCGTCCGCCGCCGGCACCAGCAGCGTC
>DAOSUG010000316.1:0-3616 GCA_035378545.1 Micropruina sp.
TGCCACGTAGCACTGTGGTCAGGACAGGCTGTGCTTCGTTCCAGCTTTCTCGACCGAGGATTGGCGACCCGACATGACTGCCCTCACGCTGGCGGAGGCTCCGCTGGCGACCACCCTCACACTGTCCGACGTGCCGCAGGGCCAGGCCCGGCATCTGAGTCGGCTGGGGCTTCGTCCGGGGGCGGCGTTGCAGGTGATCCGTCGCAGCACCGGTGGCGGACGCATCGTCTCGGTCGCCGGCGCCCGGGTGGCGTTGGGCCGGGGACTGCTGGCCGGCATGCAGGTCGAGGTGGGGCGGTGAGCAGCGAGCCCAATCGCCGCGCCGGCGCGACCGAGCGCCACGGCACCGACCTGTATGCCGACGGCCGCGTCGACCCGGCCGACGGCAACACCTTGGCCGCCATCGACGGCGATGGCGCGAGGGCCGTGGGCACGTCCGTGAGAAGCGCCACCGGCACCGCCCGGCGCACCACGCCGGTCACCACCTGTCATTGCGCGGTGGCCAACACGGGTGCGGGCGCGGGTGCGCCGGTGGTGGCGCTGATCGGCGCCCCGAACTCGGGCAAGTCGACCCTGTTCAACGCGCTCACCGGTTCGCGCGTCACGGTCGGCAACTGGCCCGGCACCACCGTCGAGGTGTCGCGCGGCGTCTGGTCGCAACGCACCCTGCTCGACCTGCCCGGCGCCTACTCGCTCGACCCGCTCTCACCCGATGAGGAGCTGACCCGCGATCTGCTGCTGACCGATCCCGACGACCGTCCGGATCTGGTGATCGTGGTGGCTGATGCCGCCAACCTGGCCCGTGGCCTGTACCTGGTCAGCCAGGTGCGAGAGAACCGCCAGCGGGTGATCGTCGCCCTCACCATGCTCGACGTCGCCCACCGGCGCGGCATCGAGATCGACACCGACGCGCTCAGCCAGGCGCTCGGCTGCCCCGTGGTTGAGCTGGATCCCCGGCGCCGCGAGGGCCTCGGCGCCCTGAACACGGCCGTGGCGGCGTCGCTCGATGCGCCCGAACCCCGCCGCCGCCCGCACGACTGCTGCGCCGACGAACTAGAGAAGGCGGACGAACGGTTCGCCTGGGTCGCTGCGGCCGTCGAGGCCGGCGCACTCGACCCCGGCGAGGAGCGCGTCTCGTTCTCGGATCGGCTCGACCGCGTGGCGACCGCGCCGGTGCTCGGCCCGCTGCTGTTTCTGGGTGTGATGTGGCTGGTGTTCCAGGTCACCACCACGGTGGCCGCGCCGATCCAGGACTTCTTCGACCAGTTGTTCTCGGGCCCTCTCACCGACGGTGCCCTGGCCGGCTTCGCTGCCCTCGGCCTGACCGGCTCGTGGGTCGAGGGGCTGGTGGTCAACGGCCTGATCGCCGGCGTCGGCATGGTGCTCACCTTCGTGCCGCTGATGGCGCTGATGTTCGTGCTGCTGGCACTGCTGGAGGACTCGGGCTACCTGGCCCGCGCCGCCGTGGTGACCGACCGCCTGATGCGTTCGATCGGCCTGCCGGGCAAGGCCTTTCTGCCCCTGGTGGTGGGTTTCGGCTGCAACGTGCCGGCGATCAGCGCAACCCGCATTTTGGGCGATGGACGGCAGCGGCTGCTCACCGCGCTGCTGGTGCCGTTCACCTCGTGCACCGCCCGGCTGACGGTGTTCGTGTTGGTGTCAACCGTGTTCTTCGGCCCGTGGGCCGGCACGGTGGTGTTCGGCATGTACGTGTCGTCCATTCTGCTGATAGTCGGCACCGGGCTGCTGCTGCGACGCACCCTGTGGCGCGCCATGGGCACCGAGCCGCTGGTGATCGACCTGCCGCCCTACCAACTGCCGACCCTTCGACTGACCGCCGCGGTGACGTGGACCCGGCTGCAGGGCTTTCTGCGCACCGCGTCCGGCATCATCGTGGCGACCGTGTGTGCGGTGTGGCTGCTGCAGTCCATTCCGGCGCACGGGGTGGGTGGTTTCGGCCAGGTCGATGTCGAGGATTCGGTGTACGGCGTCGCCGCGCAGGCGATCACCCCGGTCTTCGAGCCGGCAGGTTTCGCGCAGTGGCAGACCACGTCCGCGCTGGTGGTCGGGTTCGTCGCCAAAGAGGCGGTGATCAGCTCGTGGGCCCAGACCTATGCCCTGGACGAGCCCGAAGGCCAGGATCCCGGCTCGCTGGGCGATCGCATTCTGGTCGACTTCGCGCAGAGTTCGGGTGGTCACCCGATACCGGCGGCGTTGGCGTTCATGATCTTTCTGATGGCCTACACCCCGTGCGTGGCCACGCTGGCCGCACAGGTGCGAGAGATCGGCTGGCGCTGGACCGGCTTCGGTATCGCACTGCAGCTCGCGATCGCCTGGGGTCTCGCGGTGGTCGTGTTTCAGGTGGGGAGCCTGTGGTGGTAGCCGGACCGCTCACCACCGTCCTGGGCGCACTGAGTGACGGCGCCGGCTCGCTCGGCGAGGTGAGCCGCCGCACCGGTCTGCGCCTCGACGTGGTACGCGCCGCCACCGACCACCTGGTGCGCCTGGGGCGGGTGCAGCAGTGTCCGCTGAGCATCGGCTGCGCGGCAGGTGGCTGCGGTGGCTGTCCCAAGCTGAGCGACGGACGGTGCGGCTAGCCTGCGTTCGCACGTGATGCGAGCTCACATCGGCACGGCTCCCACGATTGCACTCAGCGGTGCGAGAAACTGTGAATGCGGCAAGGCCCGCCAGAGCCAATATGTTCCAAGGAGTTTCACCATGAGTAATACATTCCTGACGCAGGACTTCGGCGAAGTGGACAAGAGAATCAGCAACGGTATTCGTTCGGCACTGGGGGTCGGCGGCCTGGTGTCGTTGATCGTCGGCATCGTGATTCTGGTCTGGCCCGGCAAGTCGGCCATGGTGGTGGCCGGCATCATCGCGGTCTGGGCCCTGATCGCGGGTCTGGTGAACATCGCCATCGGCATCTTCAGCCGCGCCCTGGGCACCTGGCCCCGCATCGGGTACTTGGTGCTCGGCGTGCTGTTCCTGGTTGCTGCGGTGATCACCTTCGGCAACCTCGGCGCCGCCGCGGTCAGTCTCGGCGTTCTGCTCGGCATCATCGTCGGCATCACCTGGCTCATCGAAGGCATTGTCGCGCTCACGCTGTTGGGTGACGCCTCATCGAAGACCTGGACGATCCTGTATGCGGTGCTGAGCATCATCGCCGGCGTCATCGTGCTGTTCTCCCCGCTGTGGGGCGCCGCCCTGCTGTGGCTGCTGCTCGGCGTGTCGCTGGTCATCTTGGGCATCGCGCAACTGGTGCGCGCGTTCCGGTTCGGTAGCCGGTAGCCGGTAGCCGGTAGCCGGTAGCCGGTAGCCGCCCCGCGAGGGCGGCACGCAATACAACTCTCGACCGTCATCCCGGCGCACGCCGGGATCTCTGCTTACGCCGGGTCTGCGCGTGCCGAGATCCCGGGGCAGGCCCGGGATGACGGCGAAGAGGGTGGCCGAAACCCCTAGCCGCACCGGTCACGATAAGCGTGGCGACCTTCCGCCATCCCGGCGCATGCCGGGATCTCTGCTTACGCCGGGTTTGCGCGTGCCGAGATCCCGGGGCGAGCCCGGGATGACGGCGAAGAGGGTGGCCGAAACCCCTAGCCGCACCGGTCACGAT
>DAOSUG010000317.1:0-3614 GCA_035378545.1 Micropruina sp.
GAGGCCGCGACCAGCACCCGGGCCACGCGCTGCTCGTGCTCGAAGTCGGGGATCGGCGGCATGCCGCCCAGGTGACCGTCGTGGATCACGTCCGCCCACGTGGACCCCGAGAGATTCTCGCCGGTCCGACCGAGCAGGAACACCGCGTCGCCGGCATGCCTGAAGCCCAACGGGGTGCGATCGGCCACGTCGTCGATGACGCCGAGCACCCCCACCACCGGCGTGGGCAGAATGTTGGCGCCGTCGGTCTGGTTGTAGAAGCTCACGTTGCCGCCGGTGACGGGGGTGCCGAGCGCCGTGCAGCCGTCCACCAGGGCGATCACGGCCTCGGAGAACTGCCACATCACGTCGGGATCCTCGGGGCTGCCGTAGTTGAGGCAGTCGGTGATCGCCACCGGTTCAGCACCCGTGACGGCCACGTTGCGATATGCCTCGCACAAGGCCAGTTGCGCGCCCAGGTAGGGGTTGAGGTAGGCGAAGCGCCCGTTGCAGTCGGTGGCCAGGGCGATGCCCAGGCCGGTTTCTTCGTCGATGCGCAACATGCCGCCGTCCTCGGGCTGGGCGAGCACCGAGTTGCCCCGCACGTAGCGGTCGTACTGGTCGGTCACCCACGACTTGTCGCACAGGTTCGGCGAGCCGGCCAGTCGCAGCACCTGGTCAGCCAACTCCTCGTCGGTGCCGGCCCTCGGCAGCGACTCGGCGGTGTCGGCGTTCAGTGCGTCGATCCAGTCCGGACGGGCGTAGGGCCGCTCGTAGGTCGGGCCCTCGTGGGCAACGGTGACGGGGTCGACGTCGACGACGGTCTCGCCGTTCCACTCGATGATCAGCCGGTCGCCGTCGGTGACCTCGCCGACGACGGTCGCGAGCACGTCCCACTTGGCGCAGATCTCGAGGAACCGCTCGACGTTGTGCGGCTCGACGACCGCCATCATGCGTTCCTGCGACTCGCTCATCAGAATCTCTTCGGGGGCCAGCGTCGAGTCGCGCAACGGCACCGTGTTGAGGTTGACGCGCATGCCGCCGTCGCCGGCGCTGGCCAGTTCGGACGTGGCGCACGAGAGCCCCGCCGCACCAAGGTCCTGAATGCCCGAGATCAGGTTCTCGGCGAACAGCTCCAAAGTGCATTCGATCAGGAGTTTCTCCATGAACGGATCGCCGACCTGCACGCTGGGACGCTTCGCCGGCCCGTCCGCGTCGAAGGTTTCGGAGGCCAGAATGGACGCCCCGCCGATGCCGTCGCCGCCGGTGGCCGCGCCGTAGAGGATCACCTTGTTGCCGGTTCCGCGGGCGAAGGCCAGGTGCAGGTCGTCGTGCTTGAGCACACCGACGCACAGGGCGTTGACCAGGGGGTTTCCGTAGTAGGTGGGGTGGAAGACCACTTCGCCGCCGATGTTCGGCAGTCCGAGGCAGTTGCCGTAACCGCCGACGCCGGCGACGATGCCGGGCAGCACCCGCGCGGTGTCGGGGGCGTCCAGGGGCCCGAAGCGCAGCGGATCCATCACGCCGATCGGCCGTGCACCCATGGCGAGAATGTCGCGGACGATGCCGCCCACACCGGTCGCGGCGCCCTGGTACGGCTCCACGTAGCTCGGGTGGTTGTGTGACTCGATCTTGAACGTGACCGCCCAGTCGCCGCCGATGTCGACCACCCCGGCCTGCTCGCCGATGCCGGCCAGCAGCTTGCCGCGCGGCGTCTCACGGCCCAGCACCCCGAACTTCTTCAGGTGCACCTTGGACGACTTGTACGAGCAGTGCTCCGACCACATCACCGAGTACATGGCCAGTTCGCACGAGGTGGGCCGGCGCCCGAGAATCTCGCGGATCCTGTGGTACTCGTTCTCGCGCAGACCGAGTGCGGCCCAGGGCTGCTCGAGATCGGGGGTTTCGGCGGCATGTGCAACGGTGTCGACCACGCCCACAAGGTACCGTCTCGCGGCGGGGTTTCGGCGATCGTCCCGCTCGGCGCGAGGCAGGCGTACTCGCGGTGATCCGTGGGCTGTCCACGTTGAAACGCGGTTGAGCGTGTCGAGAACCAGTTGAGCGTGGGCGAGATCTCGACGCGCTCGACCAACGATCGAGCGCGTCGGACTGGGAACGGTCTCGACCCGCTCGTCCAGCGAGAGCGGTCGCCCGGCGACCCGGTCGCCGCCCGCGTCGGACCTGCTCGAGTGCCGCGGAACGGTGAGTCATTCGGGCGACGCATCACTAGAATGCTGCCAAAGGCGGTGATTCCCATGACCGACTCTTCACACGGCCTACTGGCTCTCGATTTCGGCCAAACCTCTCTCAGTTGGCGCGTGGTCGCCGACGCTGGGCAGCAGAGTGGCCACGCAAAGGGTGTCGACACGAGTCGTCCGATCGAACCCCAGATCGTGGACGCGGCGCGCGCCATTCTCACTCTGACCGGTGCGGCCCCGTCCATGGTGGCGTGTGGATCGAGCGGACTGGACCGTCCACTGGCGCAGGCGGCACTGGACGGGCTGCAGGGAACGTCCGTCACCGACGTGGCGCTGGCGCACGACTCGACGACCTCGTACCTCGGCGCTCTGGGTGACGAGCCGGGCGTGATGATCACCTCCGGAACCGGTGTGGTCACACTCGCCGTCGGCCCCGACGACGTGGCACGGGTGGACGGCTGGGGCTGGATCATGGGCGATGCCGGCTCGGCGTTCTGGATCGGACGCAACGCGCTGGAGGCCGCGATGCGGGGCTATGACGGGCGCCGCGCGGAGACCGCGTTGACCGAGGTGGTGGCCGCGGACTTCGACGACCTCGAGCTGGCGTACCTGGAGTTGCAGGCGGATCCGAACCGGGTCGCGCGGGTGGCGTCGTATGCGGCGAAGGTCGATGAGGTGGCAGTCCACGACCCGGTGGCACGCAACATTCTCGACAAGGCCGCCGCGCACCTGGCGGAGGCCGTCGTCGCGGGCGCGCACCGGGTCGGCCTGGGCCGCGGCACGGCCCCGCCGGTGTGCGCGCTCGGCCAGACGTTCGGCTCGAAGCGGTTGCTGGAGCAATTCGTCTCATACCTGACCCTGGATTGGCCCAACTTTGCGCTCAGGACGCCGCTGGGCGACGGGCTGGCGGGTGCGGCCATGCTGCCCACAGTGGAGGGTGCGCTGGCGGCGCGGGTCTCACGAGCCTCGGGTTCGTGAGCTGAGGGCTGGTGCGGGTGCGTCCGTGAGCTGAGGCCGGCGCCGTCCAACTCGCTCAACGGAAGGCCTCCGGTGTCGCACCCGTTGATCGGGCAGGTCACGCGCCTGTTGATCAGGTAGGTCAACCGCCCGTTGACCGGGTAGGTCACTCGCCCCTTGACCGGGCAGGTTGGCACGGCCGTTGATCGGGCAGGTCACGCGCCTGTTGATCAGGTAGGTCAACCGCCCATTGACCGGGCAGGTCACCCGCCGATTGATCAGGCAGGTCACCCGCCCATTGATCAGGACGGTCACCCGCCGATTGATCAGGCAGGTCGCCCGCCGATTGACCAGGTGGGTCACCCGCCCATTGACCGGGTAGGTCACCCGCCCATTGACGGGGTAGGTCCCCCGCCCATTGACCGGGTAGGTCACCCGCCCATTGATCAGGTAGGGCACTCGCCGTGCCGGGTGGGCCTC
>DAOSUG010000318.1:0-3605 GCA_035378545.1 Micropruina sp.
CATTGGATCGACGACTGGCGTCCCGAAGACCTCGAGTTCTGGAACACCACCGGGGCGAAAATCGCCCGGCGCAACCTGATCTACTCGGTCGCCAGCGAGCACATCGGCTTCTCGGTGTGGACGCTGTGGTCGGTGCTGGTGCTGTTCCTCGGCCCTGACTACGGCTTCGACGTCAGCCAGAAGTTTCTGCTGACCGCCGTGCCGTCCCTGCTCGGCGCCCTGGTGCGGGTGCCGTATACGTTCGCGGTGGCCGTGTTCGGCGGCCGCAACTGGACGGTGATCTCGACCCTGCTGCTGCTGATCCCGACCGTCGCCATCGCCATCGTGCTGCAGCCGGGGGTGTCGTTCACCACCCTGCTGTGGGTGAGCGCCCTGGCCGGGGTCGGCGGGGGCAACTTCGCCTCGTCCATGACGAACATCAACGCCTTCTTCCCGGCCCGGCTGAAGGGCTGGGCGCTGGGCGTCAACGCCGGCGGCGGCAACCTGGGGGTCGCGGTGGCGCAGCTCATCGGTCTGGCCGTGCTGGCGCTGACCGGCACCCAGTACCCGCGGCTGATGGTCGCCATCTACATTCCGCTGGTGCTGCTGGTCGCCACGCTCGCGGCGCTCAAGATGGACAACCTCGGCGTGGTCAGCAACGCCAAGGGCGCGATGCGCGAAGTCATCACGCATCGCGAGAGCTGGGTGCTGGCACTGCTCTACATCGGCACGTTCGGTTCGTTCATCGGCTTCTCGTTCGCCTTCGGCCAGGTACTGCTCACCCAGTTTCCCAAGGAGTTCCCCAACCCGGCCGCCGCGGCCGCGCTGACCTTTCTCGGCCCGCTGCTGGGCTCGCTGATCCGGCCGGTCGGGGGCAAGCTGGCCGACCGCTTCGGCGGTTCGGTGGTGACCTTCTGGAACTTCCTGGCGATGGGTCTCGGCACCGCCCTGGTGCTGCTGGCGGCTCAGCTGCACTCGCTGGCGTTGTTCGTGACCGGCTTCATCATGCTGTTCGTGTTCTCGGGTCTCGGCAACGGCTCCACCTACAAGATGATCCCGGCGATCTTCACGGCCAAGGCACAGATCGCTGTCGGCGCGGGGCAGCCCATCGAGCACGAGATGGCCCAGTCGCTGCGGCGCTCGGGTGCGCTGATCGGTCTCGCCGGTGCGATCGGCGCCCTGGGCGGATTCGGGGTCAACCTGGCCTTCCGGCAGTCGTTCCTCACCATGGGCAACGCCAACGGCGCGTACCTGGTGTTCATCGGCTTCTACGTGGTCTGCATGGTGGTCACCTGGCAGTGCTTCATGCGGGCTCGCGCCGGCCGGCTGGAGGGGGTCTGATTCAGCCCGGATCCACCGATCTTCGCCCACTGCTCGGCCCCATCGGTGGATCCGGGCTCAGGTGCGGCCGGGCGCGCGGCCTCATCGGTGGATCCGGGCTCAGGTGCGGCCGGGCGCGCGGCCTCATGCCGCGTCGCCCGGTCGTTCCGGTGGCCCGCCCCGCCAGCGGCCATCAGGTGCGCCGCTGCCCGGGGTCACGACGAGGTCCTGGGGCCGACGAGCCCGCGGCCAGCTTTCGCACACCGCGGAGCGCCGGTGGTGAGAGTCTTGTGCCCCGTCCGTTACACGACCGGAGCATTCCCGACATCGGCCTCTCACATAATCGGACGATGCACCCCCACCGAACCAGCACGCGTTGCCCGGCAGTCACACCGCCGCCGCCGCGCGTCCGGCGACGGCGAGTGCGGCACGAAGGGGGTGGGGTTCATGCTCGGTCCGATTCTTGAAGGCGCGCGGGTGCTGGTCACTGCGCAACGCCGGGCGGACGATCTGGCCGCCGCGCTGATCAGGCGCGGAGCCCAGGTCGACATCGCCTCGACCCTCGGCGTGGAGACGCATATCGACGAGGCCGGGTTGCTGGAGCGCACCCGCCAGCTGCTCTACCGCCCGCCCGCGATCGTCGTGGTGACCACCGCGATCGGACTGCGGGGATGGCTGGAGACCGCCGAGACCTCCGGGCTGGGAGCACCGTTCGTCGAACTGTTGCGCGCCTCCCGGGTGATCGCACGCGGCCCCAAGGCACTCGGCGCCCTGCAAGGAATCGGAGTGACGCCCGACTGGGTGGCCGAATCGGAGACGTCCCGAGAGATCCTCGACCTGCTGAGCGCCGAGGGTGTCGAAGGGCAACGGATCGCCGTGCAGCTGCACGGTGCCGGTGATGACGGACTGGTGTCCGGCCTCGTCCGGGCGGGGGCGGACGTGGTGCCGCTCACCGTGTACCGCTGGTGTTCCCCGCACGATCCGGAGGCCGTCCTGGAGTCGGTGGACCTGGCCCGCGCCGGGGCCTACGACGCGGTCACCTTCACCTCGGCACCAGGTGCCGCCGCCTGGATCGCCGCCGTCGAGAGCCGGGGTGCCCTGGACGACATCCGCCGGCTGAGCGCCTCGGATCTACTGCTGGCCGCGGTTGGTCCGATCACCGCGGGGCCGCTCAGGGCGGCGGGACTGGCACCCGAATACCCCGACCGGGGTCGGATGGGAGCCCTGGTCAGGCTGGTGATCACCCGGC
Source organism: Micropruina sp. (assembly GCA_035378545.1). Classification (GTDB taxonomy): domain Bacteria; phylum Actinomycetota; class Actinomycetes; order Propionibacteriales; family Propionibacteriaceae; genus Micropruina. Next base: position 2,549 of record DAOSUG010000318.1, read on the forward strand.
TGGGCGTCGACCAGCCGGCCATCGCCACCCCCGCCGGCGAACTGCGGGTGCGGGCGGGTCGGGCGACGCTGGACCACACCCGGTTCGACCTGTCGGCCGGCACCCTCGCCGTGCTGCGCGAGCTGGCCCGCGAGCCCGGCATGGTGGTGAGCCGTGAGCGGCTGCTCGCCGTGCTGCCCGGCGACTCCCTCGATCCGCACGCGGCCGAGGTCGCGGTCGCGCGGCTGCGGTCCGGCCTCGGCAATCCCGGCGTGGTCAAGACCGTGTACCGCAGGGGCTATCAACTGGTGGTCACGCCGGCATCGTCGACCGTCACGGCGGCATCGCCGACTGTCACGCCGGCATCGTCGACTGTCACGCCAGCATCGCCGAGGGTCACCCCGGCATCGCCGACTGTCACGCCGGCATCGCCGACTGTTACCCCGGCACCGGTCGCGGCCGCCTCGCGGGTTGTCCCGCCCCATGCTGCCCTGGAGGCATGATGCACCCCCGTCCGACCACCCTGGTCGCCTGCAGCCACGGCACCCGCTCGGCCGAGGCGAGTGCCCTGGTCACCGCCCTCGTCGACGCGGTCACGGACCGGCTGCCGGGTACGCCCGTGGTCGAGATGTACGTGGACGTGCAACAGCCCGAGTTGGAGTCGGCGCTGCCCCGGCTGGAAGGTGAGGCGGTGGTGGTGCCGCTGTTCCTGTCGGGGGGCTACCACCTGCATCACGACATCCATCGCGCGGCCGCCGTTCACCCGCGCGCGATGGTCAGCGCCCCGCTCGGCCCCGATCCCGTGCTCACGGACCTGCTGATGCAGCGGCTGGTGGCCGCCGGGTGGCGGGCCGGCGACGCGGTGGTGTTGGCGGCGTCGGCTTCGTCCGACCCGCGCGCGGTGCAGGACGTGCGTCGAGCGGCGACCCTGTTGTCCGAGCGCGTCGGCGCCGAGGTCGGCATCGGCGTGGTCGGCGGCGCGGGCGTACAGATCGGCGAGGCGGTGGCGGCAGCGCGCCGGCCCGGACGCCGGGTCGCAGTGGCGACCTACCTGTTGATGCCCGGCTTCTTGCACGGC
>DAOSUG010000319.1:0-3587 GCA_035378545.1 Micropruina sp.
CCGTCCAGCACCGCGAACGCCACCCGGTCGTCGGTGGTCAGCGCCGTCTGAATGTAGGCCGGTTCGTCGCCCGGGGCGGGCACGCTGGTGATGCGCAGCCTCCACAGTTCGCCATCGGCTGCGGCCGCGGCCAGGCCCGGGGCGTGTTCGGGCTTCAGCGGCACCACCTGCACCCCCCACCCGGCCAGGGTGACGGGACCGATCCAGGACTGTCGGCTCAACGCTCCTCGATCGGCACGTACGGCCGTCGCTCGTAGCCGGTGTAGATCTGCTTGGGACGAATGATGCGCTGATCGGGGTCGGTGAGTTGCTCGGTCCAGTGCGCGACCCAGCCCGCGGTGCGCGGCACCGCGAACAACACGGTGAACATTTCGGTGGGAAAGTTCAACGCCTCATAAATCAGGCCCGAATAGAAATCGACGTTGGGGTAGAGCTTGCGTGAGACGAAGTATTCGTCGTTGAGCGCGATCTTTTCGAGTTCGACGGCGATGTCGAGCAGCGGATTCATGCCGCGCACCTCGAACACGTCATCGACTGCCTGCTTGATCACCTTGGCCCGCGGATCGTAGTTCTTGTACACGCGGTGGCCGAAGCCCATCAACCGGCCCTTGCCGTTCTTGACGCCCTCGATGAAATCGGGCACCCGATCGAGCGTGCCGATCTCGCGCAGCATCTTCAGCACCGCCTCGTTGGCGCCGCCGTGCAGCGGACCGAACAGCGCCCCGATACCTGCCGCCGCCGAGGTGTACACGTCGTTGCCGGACGAGGCAACGGTGCGCACCGCCGTGGTCGAACAGTTCTGCTCATGATCGGCATGCAGAATGAACAGCACCTCGAGCGCCCGGACGAGCCGTGGATCGGCCCGCCACACCCGCTGCTGGGATTGGAACAGCATGGCCAGGAAGTTCTCGACATAACTGAGTTCGTCACTGGGGTAGACCGGGTGCCGGCCGATCGAGTGGCGGAACGTGGCCGCCGCCAGCGTCGGCATCTTGCCCAGCAGCCGGAACGAGTTCAGCGCACGCGCCTCGGGGTCGGCGATGCGACGAGACGACGGGTAGAACGTCATCTGCGTCACCACGGAAGCCATCAGCTTGGCCATCGGGTGCGCGTCATAGCGAAACGACTTGATGATGTCGTACACGTTCTCGTGCACCAGCCGGTGCCGGTTGATCTGGTGGGTCCATTCGTCCAGCTGCGCCTGATTGGGCAACTCGGAATGGCTCAACAGATACGCCACTTCGAGAAAGGACGACTTCTCGGCAAGCTCTTCGATCGGGTAGCCCCGATGTTCGAGAATGCCCTGCTCGCCGTCGATGTAGGTGATGGCGCTACGACACGCGGCGGTGTTCACGAACCCCGGGTCATACGACGACAACCCGCCGCGGTCGGTCGGAATGGCAGAGAGCTTGGTCGCGCGGACGGCCCCCTCGGTGATCGGCAGGTCTGCGGATACCTCGCCTGCACTGATTCGCAACGATTCGGCCATGCCTCACCCTATTCAGCCCATTCGGCGGCCCGCCGGAGAAGCCGCAGGCTGAGACCGGCGACACCCCCGCGGGCCCGCTGCTCTACGCTGCCGCGCCCTTACGATGGGGCCATGCTGATCGTCACCACCAACGACATTGCCGGGTACCGCATCGAAGCCGTGTTCGGCGAAGTGATGGGCCTCACCGTTCGGTCCGCGAATATCGGGGCGAACTTCGTGGCCAGCTTTCGGGCGATCGGCGGCGGCGAGGTCAACGAATACACCCAGTTGGTCTACGAGTCGCGGCAGCAGGTGATGCAGCGCATGTGGGACCAGGCCCAGCAGCGAGGTGCCAACGCGATCATCGGCTGCCGGTTCGACACCGGCGAGATCGCCGCGCAGTTCTCTGAGGTGTGCTGTTACGGCACTGCCGTCGCGGTGGTTCCGATCGCGGAAGGCGAGCCCGGCGCCACCCCCCAGTCGATCGCCGACGCCCAGGCGCGGGGCACCATGCGCTGATGCGCACCCTGACCGGTGCGCCGGATCTCACCCTCGCACCCGGCCACTGGGTCACCCGCGACCTGGTGGCGTGGCCGGTGGACGCCGTACCGTACGGCATCGACCCGCACGGGCTGGACTGGCGCCTGCATTGGTCGGCCGAGGGCGGCATCGACCCGGATGCCCGTGAACCGGTGAGCTGGAACACCGGTGAGCTGACTCTCGATCCGGACGGACTGCCCGAGGCGGTGCTGCAACGTCGCCCGCAGTTGCGTGGCTGCCTGGCCCTACGGGTGGCCCCGGACGCCGCGGCGCACGCCGTGCAGGCGTTGCGGGGCCAGGTGCTGCTGAGCGTGCACCAGCCGTCCGGCAAGCTGGTCACCGCAGGCTCCCTGCAGATTCCCGGCGTGCTGGACGACCTGTACGCAGCGGCCGCCGACGCCCGGCTCGGCGTGACCTGGCGTGAGGGTTCGCCGACCCTGCGGCTGTGGGCGCCGACCGCGCGCACCGTGCGGCTGATGCTGTGGTGCCCCTTGGACGACCTGCACGCGCCGGGGCGTCCGTTCGAGGCGACCCGCGAACCGGACGGCTGCTGGTCGGTGGGGGGCACGCCGGAGTGGCGCGGCGCCCGCTACCGGTGGGAGGTGACGGTGTTCGCCCCGTCCGGACGGCGCATGGTGACCAACCAGGTGACCGATCCCTATTCGGTCTCGCTGACGGTGAACTCGACCCACTCGGTGATCGTCGACCTCGACGATGCCGCGCTGCGGCCCGTCCAGTGGTGCGGAGCCCCGCAGCCCCGGCTGGCGCACCCGGTCGACCAGGTCAGTTACGAACTTCATGTGCGGGACTTCTCGATCCACGACAAGTCTGTTCCCGAGACCGTCCGGGGCAGCTTTCTCGCGTTCGCCCACGACAGTCTGGGCACCCGGCACCTGCGCCGGCTGGCCCAGGCGGGGTTGAACACGGTCCAGTTGTTGCCGGTGTTCGACAACGCAACGGTTGAAGAGTCGCGCGATCGTCAACGGGGGCCGGCCAAGGCCGATCTGCGGGCGCAGCCACCCGACAGTCCCAACCAGCAGCGGCTGATCCGGCTGACCGTGGTCGGCAACCCGTACAACTGGGGCTACGACCCGTGGCACTACCAGGCGGTCGAGGGATCGTTCTGCAGCAGCCTCGCCAGCGCCGAGGGGTCCGGCCGGGTGCACGAGTTCCGCACCATGATCGGGGCCCTGCACGCGATGGGGCTGCGGGTGGTGCTCGACCAGGTGTTCAACCACACCGCGAGCTTCGGGCAGAACACCAAGTCGGTGCTCGATCGCACGGTGCCGGGCTACTACCACCGGCTCGACCCGCTGGGTTTCACCGAGCACTCCACCTGCTGCCCCAACGTGGCGACCGAACATGCGATGGCGCAGAAACTCATGGTCGACTCGGTGGTGTTGTGGGCCCGCGACTACAAGGTCGACGGGTTCCGGTTCGACCTGATGGGGCACCACACGCGCGACAACATGCTGGCCGTGCGCGCCGCACTCGATGCGCTGACCCCCGAGACCGATGGGGTGGACGGGCGGCAGGTCACGATCTACGGCGAGGGCTGGAACTTCGGCGAGGTGGCCCA
>DAOSUG010000320.1:0-3584 GCA_035378545.1 Micropruina sp.
CAAGGAGAACGCCACCGCCGACAACTTCTGGGATCCGGTCGGCTACCAGGACGCGTACAAGGCGATCTGGGGCAAGTGACCCCGTCCGAACCAGCGTGAGCCAAGGTCCGTCCCGCAATCGGGGCGGACCTTGGCCGGTTCCGCGGGCGATCAGCGGTGGGTGCTGAACCAGTTCGTCGCAAACTCGACCAGCGGACGGGCGGGCATCAGCTGCGCCGTCGCCTCGCCCACGAGGCCGGTGCTCACCAGGCCGGTGTCGGCGGCGAAGGCCTCGACGACGTCGACGAAGTCGTCATCGTGAACGTCGAGCTCGTTCCAGGTGACCCACTGTCGGCGCCCGTCGACCATCATGGCGACCCCGTTGGGAATGGTGGTCTTGCCCGGGTAGGACGCTCGGTGCTCGGCGAGGTGAAGAAGCGTGAGCTTCGCAGCCGTCACGCCGAGCAGTAGAACCTGGCCGTCGAGGTCGACGAGCGCGCGCAGCGGCGACTCCTCCCCGGCTGGGGCTTCGAGGGGGTGGGAGGCGGTGATCGTCTCGGCCTGGGGGCCGGCGGCAGCGATGGACCGGTGCGGGTGTGCACTGCGGAGTGCTCGCGGTGTGGTCCGGAACAGTTCCGCGACGGCGCCCATGGTCTGGCTGGGTGTGGTGGCTGGGTCGTAGAGAGGCAAGTTCTCGCGGATGGTCGGCCACCACTTCTCAGGAGCCTCGTTGAGCAGGGCCGGGTCGCAGAGCTGCCACGACTGGGTCGGCATGATGAGGGTGCCGTCCGCTCCGGCTGCAGTGCTGAGGGCTTCGAGAACTGCCTGGCACCCGCCGACGACCCATCCGAGTGAGCGTAGGGACGTGTGAACCATGACGGTCGCGCCGGGCTGCAGGCCCAGCGCGTGCAGGTCCCTGACGAGGCGTTCCGCCGTGATCGGGTCGGCTGGGGTCGTCGGTCTCATGACATCAGCCGAGCGAGAGGTCGTGCTCGGCCCGGTAGTCGGCCAGCACGGTGTCGACCACCTCGGCGGTGCGCAGGGCGGTGGCTCCGGTGCTGACGGCGACTTCGGCGCGTCCGAGCAGCACGTCGGTGATCTGCTGGATCATCGGCAGTTGCACGGTGACCGGGTAGGGCGCCTCGATCAGGGTGCGTTCGGCGCCGCGGATCAGCTCGAGTGGCTCTGCGGTGAACGACGACATGCGCAGGGTGCCCCTGGTGCCGACCACCTCGATCAGGTCGAGTGGCTCGGAGGCGTCGAAGTCCCACAGACCCGAACCCACCACCCCGTCGAAGGCGAATGACGCCGACACCACCGTCTCGACGGTGCCGCGGCCGGCCAGGGGACGTCCGGCATGCCCGCTGACGCTGCGGATCGGGCCGAAGACGTGATCGAGCCAGTCGAGGGTGTGCGAGCCGAGATCGACGAAGAGCCCCCCGCCGGCGACGGCGGGGTTCAACCGCCACGGCACCTCGCCATCGATCAGCGGGTGGGCGCGCTGCTGGCACCGGACCAGCACCGCGCCGACCTCGCCGAGTTCGGTGGCGATCAGTTCGCGGGCCAGCTCGAAGCGCGGCATCGTCCGGCGATAGAACGCGACGAACACCGGGACGCCTGCCCGCTCGGCCACATCGAGGACGCGCCGGCACTCGGCACCGGTGCGTCCCATCGGCTTCTCGATGTAGACCGGCTTGCCCGCCTGCGCGACACGAATGGCGTAGTCGCTGTGCGAATCGGGCGGCGTGGCGATGTAGACGGCGTCGACCTCGGGGTCGGCGATCAGGGCGTCCGCATCGTCGTGGGCCCTTGCCACACCGTGCCGCTGCGCGTAGTCGCGCGCCAGTTCGCCGTTGCGCCGCATGACGGCCACCAGGTCCGAACCGTCGGCCTGCTGAAAGCCAGGCCCGCTCTTGACCTCGGTGACGTCACCCACGCCGATGATTCCCCATCGCACCTGATCCATGCCGACCAGACAACCACATGCACGACGGAACCCCGGCACCGCTCGCGAACCGGATCAGGGGGAACCGGACGGTGGCCGAGACACCATCAGCGAGCTCTTCCCTCCCTCGACGGCCCCGTCGTCCGCGATCCCCCCGGATCGTTGACGTCAGCCGCGTCGCGAAGGCCGGCGGGCGTTCCGCAGCCTCGGCCCGATCCGGGAAACGTCCGATAGTTGACTGAACATGTGTAGACAAGTTGAATGGGGCCACTTCCCTAGCGAGGTAACTTTCGGCAGAGTGGACTCGCGCCGATCGGTGCGTCCGCGGCCGGGGGTGTCCGCGGTCTTGAGCCACAGGAGTGTGTGTTTCGATGAAGAAACTCATCAACGATCCGTCCGATGTCGTACCCGAAACCCTGAAGGGGTTCGCCGCCGCCAACGCCGAACTGATCACCGTCCATTTCGATCCCGACTACGTGGTGCGCGCCGACGCGCCCAAGCAGGGCAAGGTCGGCCTGGTCTCGGGCGGCGGCTCGGGCCACGAGCCGCTGCACGCCGGCTTCGTCGGCCTCGGCATGCTGGACGCGGCCGTCCCGGGCGCGGTCTTCACCTCGCCGACGCCCGACCCGATCCTCGAGGCCACCAAGGCCGTCGACGGCGGCGCCGGGGTGCTGCACATCGTGAAGAACTACACCGGCGACGTGCTCAACTTCGAGACCGCCGCCGAACTGGCCGACCTGGAGGGCATCAACGTCAAGGCCGTCGTGGTCAATGACGACGTGGCCGTCGAGGATTCCACCTGGACCGCCGGACGCCGCGGCGTGGCCGGCACCGTGCTGGTGGAGAAGATCGCCGGCGCCGCCGCCGAGCGTGGCGACGACCTGGACGCGGTGACCGCCGTCGCCGAGAAGGTGATCGGACAGGTGCGTTCGATGGGCGTGGCGCTCACCGCCTGCACCGTGCCGCACGCCGGCAAGCCGTCCTTCGACCTCGGTGAGGACGAGATCGAGATGGGCGTCGGCATTCACGGTGAGCCGGGGCGGCATCGGGTGCCGATGGCGAGCGCCAACGCGATCACCGACCAACTCGTCGACGCGATCCTCGACGACCTGAAGTTGCGCGGTGGTCAGGTGCTGCTCTTCGTCAACGGCATGGGCGGCACGCCCGAATCCGAGCTGTACATCGTCTACGGGCATGCCCGCGAGCGTTTGGAGGCGGCGGGGCTCGAGGTGACCCGGTCGTTGGTGGGCAACTACATCACCTCGCTCGAAATGCAGGGTTGCAGCATCACCGTCCTCGAACTCGATGACGAACTCACACAACTGTGGGACGCTCCGGTCAACACTGTGGCGCTCAGAAGGGGCATCTGAATGACGAATCTCGACGTCGAGTGGGCCAAGGACTGGATGCGCCGAGCCTCCGCCAACCTCACCGAACACCGCATGGAACTGATCGATCTCGACCGTGCGATCGGCGACGGTGACCATGGCGAGAACATGGCGCGCGGCTTCACGTTCGTGGTCGAACGCATCGACGCGAACCCGCCCGAGGACGTGGCCGGGGTGTTCAAGCTGGTCGCCCAGACCCTGATGGCCAAGGTCGGCGGCGCGTCCGGCCCGCTGTACGGCACCGCGTTCATGCGGGCCGCCAAGGCCGCCGA
>DAOSUG010000321.1:0-3581 GCA_035378545.1 Micropruina sp.
TCGCCGGCGGTGAGCGTGTTGCCGTACCGCAGGGTGGCCAGCACATTGCCACTGTCGGTTCGCACCGATCGCTTGTCACCGATCGCGGGGTCCCACCAGGTGGTGAAGGCTTTGTTCTTGTCGAGGAAGGGAAAGGCGAAGATCTCGGTGGTGCACTGCCAGGTGGCCTTGCCGGTCCCCTCGATCACCACGGCATCGCCGAGTACCCGGCTGCCCTCGCAGTCGACCGTGGCCTGCGCGCCGGCGTTGAACTTCTGGCCCTGGCAGCCGGCGCCGCTGGCCGAGATGTTGCACCACAGGTTGCCGGTGGGTGAGGCGAACGACGACGTCGGACCCCCGAAGTCGTTTTCTGCGCCCATCCCGGTGATGTCCTTGACGATCGGGGCGTGAGCGGTCGACGAGCCGGTGGCCGAAGGCGTCGACGATGGACTGACCGAGGCGCTGGCCGACGGGGCTGGCCCGGACGTCGTCGGCCCGGACGTCGTCGGCCCGGACGTCGTCCCCGGCCCGAGCGGAGCCGGAGTCGCGATCGTGGGCTGCGACGTCACGACCGTGCGCACGCCGATGGCTCCGGCCGCCACTGCGACCAGCGCGACGGCGGCCACCGCCGCCTGCCGGGTGCGGCGCACCCGTCGGCCCTTGCGCACCACGGTCTCGCCCAGGGTCGGGTCCGCCGATTCTGCGGGAGCGTGCTCCGCGAGGGATTGCCGAATGAGATCGTCCAGGTCACGAGTCACGATTTGCTCCTTCCAAGCAGGTACGCAGGTTGCCGAGGGCACGGGACAGCTGGCTCTTCACCGTGCCGACCGAGATGCCGAGTTCCTTGGCGATGGTGTTGAGGTCGAGATCCTCGTAGTAGCGCAGTACGACGATCGCCCGTTGCCGCCGGCCGAGCCTGGACAGGCCCCTCCAGATCAGGTCGCGCTCGACCGCGTCCGACGTCGGTGGGGCCGAGGTCTCAGGCACCGCCGCCACCGCGACCTCGCGGCGTCCCCACGATCGCCACAGCGACACATGGGTACGCGTCATGGTGGTTCGCGCGTAACCGCCGAGGTGGTCCCGGTCGCTCAACCGGTCCCAGACCAGATACAGCTTCACCAGGGTGGCCTGCAGCAGATCGTCGGCGTCCGGGCCGTTGCCGGTGAGGGCAGGGGCGTAGCGACGCAGGGCGACCTGCTCGCCGGCCACAAAGCGCGCAAATCCCCTGTCCTGGCCCAGCACCTGCTGGGTCGGTGTTATTGCCATCGCCATGCCTCACACACGTTCGGCCGCGCCCGAAAGGTTGCAACCACCCTGCCACGATCTCTGCCGAGCAGGCGCGCCCCGGTGTGACAGCAGTGACCCGGGCCCCGGTGTCGTGTCGAGGGCGACCCACTGCACCCTGCCGACCAGCAGCGGTTCTTCGACACTATGGTGTCGCCCATGACAGAACTTCCCGCCGCTGGCGTCCGCTCCGAGGTCGGCCGGCTGCGCACGGTGATGCTGCACCGTCCCGGCAATGAGCTTCGCCGGCTCACCCCCCGCAACAACGATGCGCTGCTGTTCGACGGCCTGCCGTGGGTGGATCGTGCCCAAGCGGAGCATGACGCCTTCGCGGACGTGCTGCGCTCCCGCGGCGTCGAGGTGCTCTACCTCAGCGAACTGCTGATCGCCACGCTCGCCGACCCCGACGCCAGGCAGGTCGCGATCGCGCACACGATGACCGACCTGAGGCTCGGTGACACGCTGCGGCGCTATCTGAGCGACCTGCTGGGCGATCAGGGTCCGGACGAACTGGCCGAGATTCTGATGGCCGGCCTGCGCAACGACGAGGTGGCGAGCGACACCGGCAGCCTGGTGGCGGCGTTGCACGCACCCGACGACTTTCTGATCGACCCGTTGCCCAACCTGCTGTTCACCCGGGATTCGTCGGTGTGGGTGGGTGACCGGGCGACCGTGACCGCGCTGGCGATGCCGGCCCGGCGGCGCGAGACCCAGTTGACCGAACTGATCTACCAGTTCCATCCACGCTTCGCCGCGACCGAGCGCATCCACGGCTGGGACAAGGAACTACTCGAGGGCGGCGACGTGCTCGCGCTGGCCGAGGGCGTGCTGGCGGTCGGGGTCGGGGAACGCACCCGTCCGGCCGGCGCCGAGCGGTTGGCCCGTACCGCGTTCGACGAAGGGCTGGCGCACACGGTGCTGGCCGTGCCGATCGACCAGGACCGCGCCACCATGCACCTGGACACCATCTGCACCATGGTCGACGCCGACGCGGTGGTGATGTATCCCAACGTCGCGCACCGGCTCACCGCCGTTACCATCAAGCCCGACGAGGACGGCGACCTGGTGATCGAACCACCGGAGCCGTTCGTCGTCGCGGCCGCGCGCGCCATGGGCATCGATCAGTTGCGGCTGATCGACACCGGGCTCGACCCGGTCACCGCCGAGCGCGAGCAATGGGACGACGGCAATAACACCCTGGCCATCGAGCCGCGGGTGGCGATCGCCTATGAGCGCAACGTCGAGACAAACGACCGGCTCGCCGCCGCCGGCATCGAGGTGATCCCGATCGCCGGCTCCGAGCTGGGGTCCGGACGGGGCGGTCCGCGCTGCATGTCGTGCCCGATCAGTCGCGACGCGCTCTGAGCCTGGATCCACCGATCTGCGCCTACTGCGCGGCCCCATCCGGGCACCCTGGCTGCGTCGGCCAGGTCTCACCAGACACCCGGTCTGCCTTCGCGCGGACCGGCTTGCCAGGCCACCCGTCTGGTGCCGCTCGTGACGACGCCCATCGGTGGCCAGGCTGAGCCGCCACCTTTTGGCGGTTATCAGGGCAGGTGGCTGTCACCTGGCCGGCCGCCAGCGTGAGTCGCCACTTTCTCGTGGCTACGGATACCCCGCCGGGGTATCTATTGCAACCAGAAAGTGGCGGCTCGAGGACGGCTGAGGTGATAACCGCCGAAAAGTGGCGGTTGAGGCTCAGACCCGACGCAGCCAGCCGTGGGCGTCCGGCACCCGCCCGTACTGGATGTCGAGCAGGTGCGCCCGAATGGCCAGGCTGAGCGCGCCGGGGGTACCGTCACCGACGGTGAACCGACGATCGGTGCCGTTGACTCCCGGGGCCGCGAAGCCCACCACCGGCGTGACCACGGCGGCCGTGCCGCAGGCGAACACCTCACTGATCGCTCCGGAGGTGATGCCGTCGAAGACCTCGTCGATGCCCACCTGCCGCTGCACCGGACGCAGCCCGTGCTCGGGCGCGAGGGTCAGGATCGAGTCGCGGGTGACGCCGTCCAGAATCGTGCCGGTCAGCGCGGGGGTCACCAGATCGCCCTCGGCTGTGACGAACATGATGTTCATCGTTCCGCACTCCTCCACCCAACGGTGTTCGGCGCCGTCCAGCCAGATCACCTGCTGACAGCCGTGTTCGGCGGCCTCGTCGGCCGCGGCCAGGCTCGCTGCGTAGTTGCCGCCGCATTTGGCCGCTCCGGTTCCGCCGGCCGCCGCGCGGGTGTAATTGGGCGTGGCCCAGAGGGTCACCGGGTCGGGGTAGTACGGCCCCACCGGTGAGGCGATCACGCAGAACGTGTACTCACGCG
>DAOSUG010000322.1:0-3574 GCA_035378545.1 Micropruina sp.
TGGCGATCAACCGAGCTAGGAAAGAGCCGACCAACGATCCGTTGGTGAGCGGGTCGAAAACCAGGAGCGCTCAGGTCGCGAGCCGGTCGAGGCCAGGTTTGGACGCGCTCGCACAGGTTGGACGAGCCCGGGCTTGGACGCGCTCGTACAGTTTGTTCGAGGCCAGGTTTGGACGCGCTCGCACAGGTTGGACGAGCCCAGGTTTGGACACACTCGCACAGGTGTTGGGCGAGGCGAGGTATGTGATCGAGAGCCGCGACACCCACCAAGATTACCGATAAATAGTCTTGACGCTTTATCGATATTTCTGGTCAGGCTGAGCGTCCTCGCCTCCCTGGGAATGGCGAATCACGGCCTGCGTGGACCGGTAGCCTCGATCGGGTGATCACCGCTGCCGAAGTGCCCGCCGTCCGCGCCGCCCTGTTGCGCTATCGAATCATGGCCTGGGTGGTCGGGGTACTGCTGGTCGTGCTGGTCTGCGTCGGCGTGCCGCTGAAGTACCTGGGTCACAACGACGCCGTGGTGACGTGGACGGGTGTGCCGCACGGTTGGCTGTACATGATTCTGCTGATCACCGCCTACGACCTGGGCCGTCGGGTGAACTGGCCCTGGCTACGCCTGATACTGATCGCACTGGCAGGAACCGTCCCGTTCCTTTCGTTTGTCGCCGAGCGCTACGCGACCAAAGACGTGCATCGCAGGCTGGCTGAGGTGACCAGTGATGGCTACCCGCAGCCGAGCGACGCCGAACTCGAGCGGCCCGCGGGCTGATCGCCCCATCATGGGCTGAGCCCGCATCCGGTCGGCGTCAGTGAGCGGGCAGGCGCAGCCAGTACGTCCGGACGGGCGTGTACCAGGCTGTCGTCGGTGGATCAGCGACGGACGCACTGCGCAGGTGCGCGATCCGCTGGTCGAGCTCGCAGCGAGCCCCTGTTGCCAGGCGATCTCGACATCGCCGCTCGATGGCGGGATACCTCGCCGATTTCGTGTTGCAACCCGAAAGCGGACGGCCTTCCCGCCACCGCACAGCGATCTCGACATCGCTACTGGCTTGATTGACGGGTTCGCTCGCGCTTGCCCATGCCTTGGGCGATCTTGATCGTCATGCCGAGTGCGAACAAGGCGAACACCCACCATTGCAGGGCATACCCACTGTTGCGCCACGAGCCCTCACCGGTGGGGAGGTTCACGGCGGCCGGTTGAAGGCCCTGCCGTGCCGCCTCCGCCGAGTCGAGCGTGATGAATCCCGGGATCAAGGGTTCGGGCCACAGCTGCGCGAGCTGCGCCAGACGCACCGAGCCCAGGTCATACCCCCTTGCCAGGGCATGGTCCGCGCCGGCCTCGGAGGCCAGGAACAGTCCGGTCTGGGTGAGGTGCCCGGCCGGTGCGGGCGGAGCGTCCACGCCTTGTGCAATGACGCCGCGGACCACCGGCAGCACCCGTCCGTCGGCCAACTGGAAGGCCGAGAGCACGCGTACCACGCCCTGCTCGTCGAGTACCCGCTGCTGCCGACCGGCCAGGTAGTGACCGTTCGCGATCACCGGCTTGCCGTAGATGTCGCCGACCGTGCCGTCGGCGCCCACCTGGTCGATCAGCGGTACGGCGGGTTGCTCGGCCCGCGCCTGAACCGAGGCGTTGCCCTGGTCGGTGAACACCTGCAGCTGCCAGAACCCCAGCCACGTCATCACCGCGGCGGCGACGATGCCCAGCGCGACGATCAGTGCCTGTCGAAAACGAAGTGACATCTCAGCGTCCGTGCGCCGACGCACCCCGACGATGCGCCTGACGCACCAGGGCCACGCACAGCTCGCCGAAGTTCAGCCCGGCCGCCTCGACCGACAGCGGTACGAGAGAGGTTTCGGTCATGCCGGGGGAGACGTTGGTTTCGATGAAGGTGGGCCCCTGGGCGCCGATGATGATGTCGGTTCGAGACAGGTCGCGCAGCCCCAGCTTCCCGTGCACGCTGAGCGCGAGATCGGCACAGGCTCGGGCGTCGGCGTCCGAGATCTCGGCGGGGCAGAGAAAGCGCGTCTCGCCGGCGGTGTAGCGGGCGGTGTAGTCGTACACCCCTGAGCGTGGACGGATCTCGACCGCAGGCAACGCCCGCGGCCCCTCGCCGGTGTCGATCACCGTGACCGCCACCTCGACGCCCTCGATGAACTGTTCGATCACGGCCATCTCGCCGTAGGCGTAGGCAGCCATGAGCGCACCGGGGAGCGCCTCGACCCGATCGACCCTGGTGCACCCGAGCGCCGATCCGCTGCGGCTGGGCTTGACCATCACCGGTAGTCCGAGCCGTTCGGCGACGGCCTGCACCAGAGCCCGTGCGCCCAGCTCGCGAAACACCGAGTTGGGCAACGCCACCTGAGCGGGCGCGCGCACGTCCAGCAGGGGGGTGCAGATCGACTTGTCGAAGGCTCGTTGCGAGGCGGGTCCGGTGCTGCCCACATAGGGGACCGCGAACAGATCCAGTACCTGGCGCAGCGACCCGTCTTCGCCGTCGCCGCCGTGCAGCACCGGAAACACCACCGGGTCGTCGGTGTCGGCGAGCAGGTCGGCGAGTCCCCCAGTGACGTCGGCCTCGATCACCACCTGTCCCGCGTCGCGCAGGGCCTGGACCACCCGCCGTCCGGAGCGCAACGACACGTCGCGCTCGTGGGACAGGCCGCCGGCCAGAACGACGATGCTGCCGATGTCGCTGCTCATGGGTGATCCTTCACGAGATGTCGGGGGCCGGGCCGGCAGTGATGTCGCGGTACAGGTGCTCAGCCGAGCCGATGCCGAACGTGTGCAGCAGGTCGAGTTCGTCGTGCAGCACCTCGCCCAGGCGCCGGGTGCCTTCGAGTATGCGCTCCTCACTGGGAAAGCAGTACGACAGCCTCAGGTTGCGGCTGCCCAACCCGTCGGCGTAGAACGCGGTACCCGGCACGTACGCGACCCGGGCCGAGACGGCACGCGGCAGCATCGCCTGCGAGTCCAGGCCGTCCGGCATGGTCAGCCAGACGAAGAAGCCGCCGGTGGGACGGGTCCACGTGCAGCCGGCCGGCATGTTGTCGACCAGACCGCGCAGCATCGCGTCGCGTCGCCCCCGGTACATATCGCGGTAGGCGACGATCTGGGCGCGCCAGTCGAACTCGTGCAGGTAGGTGGCGATCGCGTACTGGCTGAACACCGGGGGAGCCAGGGTCGCCGACTCCTGCGCCAGGGTCAGTTTCTCGCGGACGGCGTGCGGCGCCAGTGCCCAGCCGATCCGAAACCCGGGCGCGAAGGTCTTCGAGAACGAACCGAGATAGATCACCCGCTCGTCGTCCATCGAGCGCAGCGCCGGCAGCGGCTCGCCCTCGATGGTGAGCAGTCCGTACGGGTTGTCCTCGACGATCAGCAGGTCGAGCTCGTGTGCCAGTGCAATCAGTTCGCGGCGGCGCGGAAGGGTCTGGGTCACGCCCGTCGGGTTTTGAAAGTTGGGAATCGTGTACAGGAACTTGACCCGCTTGCCAGCGGCACGACACGCTGCGACCGCCTCACGCAAGGCCTGCGGCACGATGCCGAACTCGTCCATCGCCACCTGGACGAT
>DAOSUG010000323.1:0-3561 GCA_035378545.1 Micropruina sp.
GGGTTCGCAGCCCTGTTCCGTCTGCTCGACGGAGCCTCGCCAACGCATCTTGTCACCACGGACGCAAGCCCAGGACTCCTCGCTCGGTTGCGTCCGGTTATGGACCGGCTCCGGTACGACGAGACGAGCCCGGCGTTGGACGAGTTGGCTGATCTGGTTGGGATGTCGTCCCATCAGTTCGTGCGGGCGATGAAGCGCGCCACCGGGCTCGCGCCGTTGGCATGGCGGCAGAACGCGCGCATCGTCCAGGCCCGGCACCTGCTGCGCGAGGGCACACCGATCGCCGAGACCGCGCATGAGTTGGGGTTCTTCGACCAGAGCCATTTCCACCGCGTCTTCCGAGCGCACGTCGCTGCCTCACCGGGCATCTACCGCAGTTGACTGCGCGAAACGTACAAGACCGCCGCACTGTTCCTCTTCGATGCTTGATGGGTCCGCCCGTCACGACATCTGGGGAGAGATGGATCAGTTCATCGCTGTCGCTATCGCGCACTTCCTCGCGCTGCTGATCCCCGGCGTCGACTTCTTCCTCATCGCCCGCACCGCCATGACCAGCGGGTGGCGCAGCGCCACCGGCGTGTGCGTGGGCATCGCGACGGCCAACGCCCTCCTCATCACAGCCGCATTCTCCGGCATCTCGCTGATCTCCCACCCGGTCCTGCTCGACGCGATCCAACTGGCAGGAGGCGGGTTCCTCATCTTCATCGGGATCGCGTTCCTCCGAGCCACACTCCAGATGGACCTGAACCACGATTCCGACGCCGAGAACGCGACCTGGTTTCGTAACCTCGGGCTCGGTCTCACCTCAGGGCTGTTGAATCCGAAGAACGCGCTGTTCTACGTCTCTCTGGCCGCCGCCGTTTCTGCGGCTTCGCCGACGGCGCTGGTGCTGTACGGGGTCTGGATGGTCAGCGTCCTGCTGATCTGGGACATGTTCGTCGCCGTCACCCTTGGCTCCGCCCGAGCGCTGGAGCGCATGGGACGTTTCCTGCCCTGGCTCACCCGCCTTGCAGGCGGCTTCCTGGTCCTGTTCGGAGCCGGCATGATCGTCAGCCTCGCCACACAGCTCACGCGATAGACCGACAACCAAGGCGCCAGGGCAGGTTGGCTCGCTGGGTGTAGCGGGCGAAGGCGGTAGCGACCTCGCTGGTTGCTTGATGGACTGCTTCGTCGTCGCGTAGCGGTCCGCCATGAAGGATGAACTCAGCCCGGACCCGACGATGGGCCGCCGCAAAACTGCACCAGATGTGAGAGGTCGCGTGCCTCAGCGGCGCGACAGGCTGACGAATGTGGTGCAGTTTCGCACATCAGCCCGCATTGGACGCACTCAGCCGAAGCCGCAGCGGGTGCGAGCGAGACCCAATCCGTGATTGAGCGGGACCGTCCCATGCGGAACCGGTCAGCACGCAGCACACCCCCCGCAACGCTCGTTGCGGGGGGTGTGCTGCGGGTATCGACTCAGTTGGTGAGTTCGGCCGGCACGTCGGGCATTTCGGCCTTCGGCACTCCGTTGAAGCTGAACGCCAACTCCGAGCCCTCGGGCGCCACATCGACCACGACGATCTCGCCGGGGTGAATGTCGGCGAAGAGGATCTTCTCGGCGAGGATGTCTTCGATGTCGCGCTGGATCGCCCGGCGCAACGGCCGCGCCCCCAGCACCGGATCGAAGCCACGCTTGGCGATCAGCGCCTTGGCGGCGTGGGTCAGCTCGATGCCCATGTCCTTGTCGCGCAGCCGGTTCTCGATCTCGGCGACCATCAGGTCGACGATGTGCTCGATATCGCCCTGCGACAACTGGTGGAAAACGACGATCTCGTCCACGCGGTTGAGAAACTCGGGGCGGAAGTGCTGCTTGAGCTCGTCCGACACCTTCGCCTTCATCTTCTCGTAGCTGCCGACACTGTCATCGGACTGGCTGAACCCCAGGTTGACCGACTTCGAAATGTCGCGGGTACCCAGGTTCGTGGTCATCACGATCACGGTGTTCTTGAAGTCGACCACACGACCCTGAGCATCGGTCAGCCGACCCTCGTCCAGAATCTGCAGCAGCGAGTTGAAGATATCGGGGTGAGCCTTCTCGATCTCGTCGAAAAGCACCACGCTGAACGGCTTGCGACGCACCTTCTCGGTGAGCTGGCCGCCCTCTTCGTACCCCACATATCCGGGCGGTGAACCGAACATCCGCGACGCGGTGTGCTTCTCGGAGTATTCGCTCATGTCGAGAGTGATCAAGGCGTCCTCGTCACCGAACAGAAACTCGGTCAGTGCCTTGGTCAGCTCGGTTTTACCGACACCGGAGGGCCCGGCGAAGATGAACGAGCCCGACGGACGCTTGGGGTCTTTCAGCCCCGCGCGGGTACGCCGGATCGAGCGTGAAAGCGCCTTGACCGCGTCATGCTGGCCGATGTAGCGCCTACCGATCTCTTCTTCCATCTTGAGCAGTCGGGACGACTCTTCTTCGGTGAGCTTGAACACCGGAATGCCGGTGGCCGAGCTGAGCACCTCGGCGATCTCTTCTTCGCCGACCTCGGCCGGCAGATCGGAATCGCCGACCTTCCAGGCCTCTTCCTTCTCGGAGCGTGCGATCAGCAGCTTGCGCTCGTCATCGCGCAGGCGAGCGGCCCGTTCGAAGTCCTGCGCGTCGATCGCGGCCTCTTTCTCGAGCCGCACCTTCGCGATGCGCTCGTCGAACTCGCGCAGGTCGGGCGGTGCGGTCATGCGCCGGATGCGCAACCGCGCGCCGGCCTCGTCGATCAGGTCGATGGCCTTGTCGGGCAGGAACCGATCCGAGATGTACCGGTCGGCCAACTGCGCCGAAGCGGTCAACGCCGCGTCCGTGATCGTGATGCGGTGGTGTGCCTCGTAGCGGTCGCGCAGCCCGCGCAGAATGTCGATGGTCAGCGCGATGGACGGCTCGGCGACCTGGATCGGCTGGAAGCGGCGCTCGAGCGCCGCGTCCTTCTCGATGTACTTGCGGTACTCATCCAGCGTGGTCGCGCCGATCGTCTGCAGTTCGCCGCGGGCCAGCATCGGCTTGAGAATGGACGCGGCGTCTATGGCACCCTCGGCGGCACCCGCACCCACCAGGGTGTGGATCTCATCGATGAACAGCACCACGTCACCGCGGGTCTTGATCTCTTTGAGAACCTTCTTCAAGCGCTCTTCGAAGTCGCCGCGGTAGCGCGAGCCGGCCACCAACGCACCCAGGTCAAGGGTGTAGATGGCCTTGTCACGCAGGGTCTCGGGCACGTCACCGCGAACAATCGCCTGCGACAGCCCCTCGACCACGGCGGTCTTGCCCACACCGGGCTCGCCGATCAGCACCGGGTTGTTCTTGGTGCGCCGCGACAGCACGGTCATCACCCGCTCGATCTCTTTCTCGCGGCCGATCACCGGGTCGAGCTTGTTCTCGCGGGCGGCCTGGGTGAGGTTGCGTCCGAACTGGTCGAGAATCGACGAACCCTGCTGCTGCTGGCTGGTCTCGGGCGCGCCGGACGTGGCCGCCTCTTTGCCCTGGAAGCCGCTGAGCAACTGCAGCACCTGGTTGCGCACCCGGTTGAG
>DAOSUG010000324.1:0-3558 GCA_035378545.1 Micropruina sp.
CGCCTGCCGTCCAGGTCGAACAGCACGCGGTCGTCGAGAGTGGCTCTGCCCGAGTCCGGACGCAGGGTGCCGGCGAGAATGCTCAGCAAGGTCGACTTGCCCGACCCGTTGTGGCCGAGCACCGCCACCCGCTCGCGCGCGCCGACCACCAGGTCGACATCGAAGCCGCGCTGGGCCAGCGTGGCCCGGAACCGCAGGCTCATATCAGCGCCCGGTCCGACAGTTTCGCAGTGAGCACCGTGATCACCACCGCGATCACCACCAGCACCAGCGACAACGCGATCGCGGCGTCCTGGTCGCTGACCGACTGCAGGTAGATCTCCAGCGGCAGGGTGCGGGTCACCCCCTGCAGGCTGCCGGCGAAGGTGATGGTGGCGCCGAACTCGCCCAGCGCACGGGCGAAGGCGAGCACGGCCGCCGAGGCCAGCCCCGGCACCACCAGCGGCAGGGTGACCTTGCGCAACACGGTGGACGGCTTGGCTCCCAGCGTGGCGGCCACCAGTTCGTAGCGTTGCCCCACGCTGCGCAGAGTTCCCTCGAGCGAAACCACCAGGAACGGCAGCGCGACGAAGGTCTGGGCCAGCACCACCGCGGCGGTGCTGAAGGCCACCGAAATGCCGAACACGTTCAGCACCGGCGCCAGCATGCCGCGCCGTCCGAACGTGAACAGCAGGGCGATACCGCCGACCACGGGCGGCAGCACCAGCGGCAGCAGCACCAGCGAGCGGACGAGGCGCTGGCCGGCGAACTGCTCGCGGGCCAGCACCATCGCCATCGGCACCCCCAGGATCAGGCAGATCACCATGGTGGCCGCCGAGGTCTGCAGGCTCAGCGTCAGGGCGGCCACCGAGGATTCGCTGGTGATCAGTTCGCCGAACCGGCTCCAGTTGAGCCGGGTCACCATGGCGACCAGCGGCAGCACGATGAACAGCGCGCCGACGCCGGCCGGCACGTACACCCAGCGCGGCAGCCCTGAGTACGCCCGTGCCATCAGCTAGCTCTTTGCAGGTCCGAATCCGGCGTTCGTGAAGACCTTCTGCCCCTCGGCGCTGAGCACCAGATCGATCCAGGCCTGCCCGGCACTGGCGTTCGGTGCAGCCTTGAGCAGCACGATCGGGTTGCTGTTCACGGCCTTGGACGCCTCCGGAAAGTCGATGCCCTTCACCGCGTCGCCGGCGGCGATCACGTCGGTTTTGTAGACCAGGCCCGCGTCCGCCTCGCCGGAGCGCACCTTGGCGAGTACCCCGGTCACCGCCTGTTCCTCACTGACCGGACTGAAACTCAGGCCGGTGGCCGATTCGAGTTTCTGGGTGGCGGCTCCGCACGGCACGGCAGGTGCGCAGACCACCAGTTTCAGGCCCTTCTTGGTCAGGTCCTGCAGCGAGCGGATGCCGGCCGGGTTGTCGGGCGGGACGGCGATCGTGAGCTCGTTGGTGGCGAAGACGGTCGGCGCGGCAGCGTTCAGGCCGGCGTCGGTGACCACCTTCATCTGGGCCTCGTTGGCCGACACGAACACGTCGGCGGATGCACCCTCGACCAGCTGGGTGGCCAGGGCCTGCGAGCCGGCGAAGTTGAAGGTGATGGTGGTGCCCGGGTGGGCGGCCTGGAAGCGCTGCTGCAGTTCGGTGAACGTGGACTGCATGGACGCCGCCGCGAAC
Source organism: Micropruina sp. (assembly GCA_035378545.1). GTDB lineage: Bacteria > Actinomycetota > Actinomycetes > Propionibacteriales > Propionibacteriaceae > Micropruina. Next base: position 1,659 of record DAOSUG010000324.1, read on the forward strand.
ACCGTGAGCGTTGCCTTGGCGGTTCCAGAGGCGCTGCCACCCGTGGTGGTGGGGGAGGCCTGCGGCGCGGCGGTGCAGGCGGACGCGGCCAGGGCCAGGGCCATCGCGCCGACGGCGAGCGCCATTTTCGCCTTGGTGGGTGTAGTGGTCGGGATCATGGAGAGTCCTCTCAGTTCTGGTGGGGAGTTTCGACGATGACGGTGGTGGCCTTGACCACTGCGACCGCGACCGAGCCGGGTTCCAGGCCAAGTTCGCGCACGGCCTCGGTGCTCATCAGCGACACCACCCGGAACGGGCCGCACTGCAGCTCGACCTGCGACATCACCGTGTCCGAGACGACCTTGGTGACCAGGCCGACGAACCGGTTACGGGCCGAGCGTGCGACATCGGACGGGTCGGGCATCGGATTGGCCAGCGACTGCGCGAACGTAGCCAGGTCTCGACCGTCGATCACCTTGCGGTGGCTGCCGTCCATCTCATGGGACAGCAGGCCGGCGTCGATCCAGCGGCGCACGGTGTCGTCGCTCACGCCGAGGAAAACCGCCGCATCGCGGATCCGCAGTTTCGTCACGAACACATATTAGGGTCCGCGGATGCGTCTGTATTGCCGGTCTATCGCCGCGAGACGGGAGATCGATCCCACGTGGGAAGCCAATCCGGTCTGGGTCGCGTCTTCAGAAAAAGCCGGTGCGTGCGGCGACCCGAGGCCCCGAGGACGTAGCTCCGGGTGCAGCCGTCGTGGCGCACAGCGCCTGGTAATGGATCAGCTGCACGTGTGCGGGATGACGGTGACCGCACGTGGTCGGATCCCGCCGACACGTCATGGACGACCCGACCGTGGCACTCTCACTTCATGCGCGTCGCTTTGGCCCAGTTCGCCGCCACCACCGACCCCGCCGAGAACCTGCGCCAGGTGCAGGCCGCAGTGGAGCGCGCCGCGGCGGCCGACGCCCGACTGGCGGTCTTTCCCGAGGCGATGATCTGTTCGTTCGCCCGTCCACGCATCGAAGCCGCCGAGCCCCTGGACGGTCCGTGGGCCTCGGCCGTGCGTACCGCCGCACGGCAGGCCGGCATCACCGTGATCGTCGGAATGTTCACTCCCGGCTCCTCCGGCAAGGTGCGCAACACCCTGTTGGTCACCGGTCCCGGCATCGAGGCGCACTACGACAAGCTGCATCTGTTCGATGCCTACGGTTACCGCGAATCCGATCAGATCGAACCGGGGGACGAGCTCGTCCTGATTGAGGTGGACGGCATCGGGATCGGCCTGGCCACCTGTTACGACCTGCGCTTCCCCGAGCAGTTCAAGGCCCTGGCCGCCCGCGGAGCCGACATCATCGTGGTGCCGTCGTCGTGGGCGGCGGGGGAGCGCAAGGTCGACCAGTGGCAGGTGCTGGTCGCCGCGCGCGCCCTTGATTCGACCAGCATCGTGGTCGCGGTCGATCAAGCGCTCCCTGCGGCGCCGCACGATCACCAGGACCGCAAGCCCACCGGCGTCGGGCACTCGATGGTCACCGGCCCATTGGGCGAGCTTCTGCTCGAACTGGGGCCAGAACCCGAACTGGCCCTCGTCGACCTGGACGTCGCCGCGGTCGCGTCCGCGCGCGAAGCCCTGCCGGTGCTCGGCAACTCGCGGCTCACCAGCCCCCTGACGCGGTAGTCCTGAATCGTTGACGCCGGGCAACCGGTCGCCGCGGCACAGCGCTGTCGGCGCGGCGGTGCCCGTCGGCCCGAAAGCCGGTAGTCGCCGGGCCGCTCGCAACGACGTGCCGCATCGGGCAACCGCGTCACTGGTCACCCTCCGACGTCCCCTACACTGGCAACAAGGTCCCCGCGCGGCGGTACCTCGCCCAACTCCCCCAGGGTCGAAAGACAGCAAGGGTAAGTGAGCTCTTCCGGG
>DAOSUG010000325.1:0-3555 GCA_035378545.1 Micropruina sp.
CGGCGACGTCCCCCTCGACGACGTCGCCCAAGCCCTCCAGGCCACCATCACCGCAAACGGCCGAACCATCGAACCCGGCGCCCTCGGCGCCGCCGCAGTCGCCACCGGCGGATACCCGTTCATGATCCAACTCGTCGGCTACCACACCTGGCGCAAGGCCAGCACGAACCACCTCACCACCCCGGCAGTCGAAGCCGGCATCCAGCAAGCCCGCACCCGGCTCGGTTCACTCGTCCACGCCGCCGCCCTGCGCGAGCTCTCCGACGTCGACCGGACCTTCCTGCTCGCCATGGCCCAAGACCAGGGCAGCTCGCGCACCGCCGACATCGCACGGCGGATCGGCAAGGACGCCCAGTACACCAACGTCTACCGGGCACGACTCATCGCCGCCGGCATAATCACCCCAGCCGGCTACGGCAAAGTCCAGTTCGCGATCCCCTACCTACGCGAGTACCTCGTCGAGCACGCAGCCCACCAGTCCATGGCCAGCAACGACCCGCCGCGCCTCTCCTGAACCGCTACCTCGGGGGGCAACCCGGCCACTTGGGTAGGTAGTCACCCAGGCAGTCAGCCCGAGAGCCCGAAGGTGCAGGACTCCTGATCGCCCAGCAGCCACTTCGTGGCGACGGCCAGGTCGAGGTTCTGCTGGCGCCAACGGGGGTCGCGCAGTGTCTCGCGGGCCAGGGTCACCTCGTGCGACCAGGTGCTGACGCCCAGCGCGCGCAGTTGTGCCCGGGTGGCCACCGCGCGTGAGCCGCCGGTGACCGGATCGGTCAGCGTGAGCAGGGCGCGCTCGTCGGGCAGGTCGGCTGCGGCCACCCCGTGCTCGGCCACGTACTGCATGGATTTTTGCGCCTCGCGGGTGACCCACAGCGGCGGGGTGAGCAGTTGGACGGCCCCGTTCACCACCGTGCGCGCGGAGTCGGCGCGACCCACCCGTCGCGCGTTGGCGGCCATCGTGCGCAGCCGCTCGGGGTCGGCGAGCAGCGCGTCCAGCTTGAAGCCGATGGTGGTGGCGTAGTTGCAGCGCACGGCGGCGCCCTCTTCGACCAGATAGTCGGCGTTGCGCACCTCCTGGCCGGGAATCGGGTTGACCAGCACCATGGGCAACCCGGCCGCCATGCACTCCGACGACGACAATCCGCCCGGCTTGCCGACGAACAGTGCCGCGATTCGCAGCAGGTCGGCCATCTCGGTGGTGAAACCGATCACCTTGAACTGGTCGGTGCGGCCCGCGACGAGATCGTCGATCTCGCGCTTGAGTTCTTCGTTGTGGCCGCAGATCACCACCGCCTGGAACGGGTGTTCGACGCGCAGCGCCTGCTGAATGGTGTTGACGGTGTAGCTGCCGCCGGCGGCCCCGGCAGAGATCAGCACCACCGGCAGGTCGGGGTCGAGTCCGAAGCGTTGCCGCACCTGCGCCTCATCCACCGGATCGCCCAGACCGAGCCGCACCGGAATGCCCGAGGCGGCGATCCGGTCGCCGGGTACGCCGAGATCCATCACGAACCGGCGGGTCTCTTCGCGCGCCACGAAGAAGTGGGTGAACGGTGTGGTCAGCCACAACCCCTGAAAGTCGTAGTCCGTGGTGGCCACGGTCAGGGACGCGCGCAACTGGCCACGGGCCAGCAACAACGCCACCAGCCGGGCCGGCAGAAAGTGGGTGCAGATCACCACGTCGGGGTCGAGTTCACGGATCGCGCGCACGAGCGACAGCGTGTTCAGCTGGTCCCACCAGCGCACCGCCGGCGCCAGCTTGAAGGGGGCGTCCTGGTTGTCGTAGCCCCAACCGATCAGCCACGGAACGTCCGACACCAGAGCGAAGTAGGCGTCGTCGTACAGCCTGTTGAACGCCTCGGGGGTGGTGTCGAGGGTGTCGATCCGGGCGACGTCGTCAATCTCGGGCAGTTCCGCCAGTGCGGCCTGGATCGCGTTGGCGGCCTGGTTGTGCCCGGCACCCACACCTGCGGTCAGAATCAAGGTGCGAATACCCATTGCGCGAGCCTAGTGGCTGGACTTCGCTGATCGAGACGCGCGTCGAGACCATTCGTGGGCCGGCACGCTCGACCAACGGCTACTCGATTCCCTTGGCCACCACCTCACGCACCTGCGCCAGGGCCGCCTCGTCGCCGTCCGACTCGGGTTCTGCGCCGCGGCCCCACAGCCACCGGTCCACCTGGTCGGCGCTACCGGCCCACCCGGCCGTCGGCACCAACTCGGTCACCCGGACGATGCCGGGCTCGTCGTAGCTGGTGCCCGACTGGCCGACCCCGCGCCAGCGTCCGGGACGCAGCAGGATCGTGCGCCCCAGGTCGGTCAGGGTGAGGGCCACCACCCCCTCTGCGGGGTGGAACGCGAAGCCGGGTAGCGTGCCCCACCAGGCGAACATCACATCGACCGCGTGCACGATGCCTGCCTGCGCCACCTCGGCGTCGACGGGGGTGACCGGCAACCCGGCCGCCACTTCGGCGTCGATACGGTGCATCACCGCCTCGTGCACCTGCATCCGCCGGGTGAAGCCGACGCTCTGGTCGCTGGGGAACCACGACCAGGCGGGCTGGTCGTCGTCCCGCGCGTCCAGTTCGTCGATCAGCACCCGGGTCACGGACGACAGCACGCCAGCGTGGCCGGCACCTCGCGCGGACGCTCCGGCTTCGCCTGCTCGACCGCCTCCTGATCGTCGTCGGTCACGGCGCCGGACCGCAGGATCTCGGCCCAGAACGCGTGCACCTCGGTCAGGTGCCAGGCCAGGTCGGCGACCGTCCAGCCGGGGCAGGTGGGAACCGGAGCGTCGGGATCGGCACCCTCGATCGCGACGCTGAAGCGCTGGGTCTCGGTGGCGATGACTGCTGTGTGATCGAACATGCGGCCGACGCTACGCCGCAACTAGGACGTTCCGCGTCCTCGTTCGCCGGCATCCCGAAGCGCACGAGCCGCCGCCAGTGCGTCCGCGGCCCGCACCAGCGCCAGGTGCGAGAACGCCTGCGGCATGTTGCCGGCCTGCCGCTGGTCGTGCACGTCGTACTCCTCCGACAGCAGGCCCAGGTCGTTGGCCACGCCACAGAGTCGGTCGAGCAGCGACTCGGCGTCGTCGAGGCGTCCGGTGCGGGCGTACTGCTCCACCAGCCAGAACGAACAGGCCAGAAACGGATGCTCGGTGCCCGCCAGGCCGTCCACCCCGGTTTCGGCCCGATAGCGATGCAGCAGCCCGTCCACCATCAGGGTGCGTTCGATCCGCTCCACTGTGGCCAGCATGCGGGGGTCGTCGGGTTCGCAGTAGCCGATCGCCGGCAGCACCAACAGCGAGGCGTCCACCTCGTCGGTGCCGTAGTACTGGGTGAAGTGGCCGTTGGTCACGCCCCGGCCGTCGATCTCGTCGCGGGCCCGTTGCCGCAGCGCGCGCCAGCGTTCCACCGGGCCGTCCAGGCCGTACTTCTCGACGCCCCGGATCATCCGGTCGAAGGCCACCCAGGCCATCACCTTGGAGTGCACGAAGTGCCGCCGCTCGGACCGGATCTCCCAGTCGATGGTCGGAGGTTTGAGCAGGGCCGTCAG
>DAOSUG010000326.1:0-3548 GCA_035378545.1 Micropruina sp.
ACCTTTCGCGGCGCCGACATCGCCGCCTACACCGCCGCGGTGGACCAATCCGGCGCTCGGTTCTCGCTCAGCGTCAACCACCGCAGCGACGAGGCCCTGGTGCACGCGCTGGGCGAGCTGTTCGCCGACCTGCAACTGGGCGACGGCATCGAGGTGCATCCGGTCAGTGCGCACCGCGCGGGCTCGGGGGTGCGGGCCGCCACGTCGTCGGTACACCCCGTCACGTTGCGGGCGATCGACGACGAGATCGAACCCTGGGCGGCCCACGAGCGCATCCGCGCCGATCTGGTGGCGCAGGTGCGCGCCGTTCTCGATCACCAGCAGCTGTGCGACGGCGATCGCTGGCGTGAGGTGCGTCCGGGCGACCTGGCCGTGCTCGTCCGGTCGAACAAAGGCGCCGCCCGGGCCGCCGCAGCCCTGCGCGCGGCAGGCATTCCGGTGGCGCTCAGCGGCGCCGACAGCCTCTACGACTCGCCGGCCTGCGGCGACTGGCTGGTGCTGCTGCAGGCATTGGCGACGCAGCGCCGACATGACGTGCGGCACGCCTTGATCAGCACCTTCTTCGGATTGTCGCTGAGCGAACTGGCCGGTGCCGACGACGCTCAACTGGCCGACTGGACCGCCACCCTTCGGCAGTGGGACCGCGTGCTGAGGCAGTCCGGGGTGGCCGCGTTGTTCGCCTCGGTCTGCGCCGAGACGTCGTTTCTGGAGCGGGTACTGTCCCGCCCCGATGGTGAGCGTTCCATGACCGACTTCCGGCATCTCGCCGAGGTGCTGCACGAGGCGTCCGGTCCGCTGCGGCCCACCGCGGCCTGGTTGGTCGACTGGCTGGCCGCCGAACGTGGCAAGTGGGCCGAGAACGAACGCACCCGGCGGCTCGAGACCGACGCGCAGGCCGTCCAGGTCAAGACCGTGCACGGCGCGAAGGGGTTGCAGTACCCGATCGTGCTGCTGCCCGACCTGTGGGCACTGCCCGGCGGCGCCGACGACGGGGGCCGGCTGCTGTACCACGACGAATCCGGACGGGCGGTGGTCGATCTGGGCGGGCGCGACGCCGCCGGACGGGGCCGCCGGCTGCGTCGAGCCGAGGCCGAAGAGGCCGAAGAGTCGTTGCGGCTGCTCTATGTGGCGTTCACCCGGGCACGGTCACAGGTGATCGCCTGGTGGGCGCGTACCAAGAAGACGCCGCGCTCGGCGCTGCAGCGCGTGCTGTACCGGCCACGGACGGGGCGCCCGTCCGCCCCCGATGCCGGTTATCCGCTCGACCGCACCCCCGGCACCCTCTCCCCCGCCCAACTGCCCTGGGTGCGTGCGGCGAGTGGGGTGGTCGTCCGCGAGGTCGAGGCCGCGGCCCCGGCACCGCCGCCCCTGGCACTCCACGAGTCGCCGCGGCTGCGTGCGCTCAGGTTCGATCGCAGCATCGACGCCGACTGGCGACGCACGTCGTACTCGGGCCTGACCGCGGGGGTGCACGCCGACCTGCCGCTGCTGGCCGACGAACCCGACGACGCCGAGTCCGTGGTTGCGCCGGCCGGCTCGTCGGTGCCCTCCCCGATGCGCGACCTGCCCGGGGGCACGCAGTTCGGCTCGCTGGTGCACCAGCTTTTCGAGCACGTCGACCCGGGGTCGGACGACACCACCCTGACCGCGCGGCTGCGGGCCGCCGCTGCTGAATGGCTGCCACGGTTTCCGCTGTCCGGGGTCACCTCCCAGGCCCTCGCGGACGCCCTGTTGCCGGCGTTTCACACCCCGCTCGGTCCGCTGGCCGATGACCGCAGCCTGGCGCAGTTGCCGATCACCGACCGGCTGGCCGAGCTCAGCTTCGACCTACCCATGGCGCCGGCGTCTGGGTTCACGCTCGGCGACGTGGCCCGCTTGCTGCGTGAGCATCTGCCCACCGGCGATCCGCTGGTCGGCTACCCCGCGCTACTGGACGCTCCGGCCCTGGCCGGGCAGCCGCTGAAGGGGTTTCTGACCGGCAGTATCGATGCGGTGCTGCGGGTGGGCACGCCTGAGCATCCGCGGTTCGTGGTCGTCGACTACAAGACCAACCGGCTCGGCGGCGACGACCTGACGCTGGGTCACTACGCGCACGCGCCGCTGGTGGCCGCCATGTGCGCCTCGCACTACCCGCTGCAGGCGTTGCTGTACTGCGTCGCCCTGCACCGCTTTCTGGCCGCCCGTCTGGTGCGTTACGACCCGCATCGGCACCTGGGCGGGGTGTTGTATCTGTTCGTCCGAGGCATGGGGGGCGCGACGGCCGGGCCAAGGACCGGCGTGTTCGCCTGGCAACCGCCCGTCACGCTGATCGAACGGCTGTCCCGGGTGTTGGGAGGTTTCAGCGATGACTGATCCGGCACTGTCCGTGGCGACCTCGGGGTTGACCGGCGAGTTCCACATCCTCGGGGTGCTGGACTGGGCAGACCTGCACCCCGCTCGACAGTTCACCAGGCTGTACCACGAGCCCGACGAACGGGTGCAACTGGCCGCCGCGCTCACCGTCCGGGCATTGCGGGCCGGATCGGTCTGCCTCGAGCTCGACCGCGTACGCACCGGCGTCACCGGCCGTGACGACGAGCTGGTCGACGTGCCCGACGAGCTCTGGCCCGACCCCGACGACTGGCTGCGCGCGCTGCAGGCAAGTCCTCTGGTCGCCCAGGGCCCCGGCGGTGACGACACGCTGCCGCTACGGCTGATCGATCACAGGCTGTACCTGACCCGCTACTGGCAGCAGGAGGAGCAGGTGCGGCGCAGCCTGCAGCAGCGCTCGTCGGCGCATGCGGGCGTGGCGGCGCCTGAGCAGCTGGCGGCGTGGCTCGACGAGCTCTTTCCGGGGCCGAACGCCGACCCCGACCAGCGCCAGGGCGTGGCGCAGGTGACCACCTCGGGTGTCACCGTGGTGGCCGGCGGACCCGGCACCGGCAAGACCACCACGATCGCCCGCATGATCGCGGTGCTGCTGCGGCAGGGCGTCCAGCGGGTGGCGTTGGCGGCACCCACCGGCAAGGCCGCGGCCCGCATGGACGAGGCGCTGCGCGCCGCCGCACACGACCTGCCGGCCGATGTCGCCGACCGGGTGGCGCAGGTAAGGGCCAGCACCCTGCATCGGTTGCTGGGTGCCCAGCCGTACCGCAACCCGCCGTTTCGCCACCATCGCGACAACCCGCTGCCCCACGACGTGGTGATCGTCGACGAGCTCAGCATGGTGTCGTTGACGATGATGGCCCAACTCACCGACGCGCTGGGTGTGCACACCCGGCTGGTGCTGGTGGGCGACCCGGACCAGCTGAGTTCGGTGGGTGCCGGTGCCGTGCTCGGCGACCTGACCTCGGCGGGGTGGCAGGGCACCGGCGTACACAACCCGGTGGTGCGGCTGAGGCGCAACTACCGGTTCGCCGGCGTGCTGGGCGAACTGGCCGAGGCGGTGCGAACAGGCGACGCCGAGACCGTGCTGCGCCTTGTCGATGGGGCCGAAGCGAACCTCACCCTGACCGGCCCGGACGATCCCCAGCACGCACTGCGCGCCCGGGTCGTCCACCAGGGCCGGG
>DAOSUG010000327.1:0-3540 GCA_035378545.1 Micropruina sp.
CCAGCCGTCTTCGGTGGTCGCCGCCGACAAGCGCGTGAGCAGCAGCGGTACGTCATCGACGTGGTGCAGCACCATCATGCTGATCACCAGGTCGAACTGCTCGGTCGCGGGCAGCGGCGCCTGCGTGAGGTCGTGTCGCTCGGCCCGCATGCCGGGCCGTCCGGACTCGGCGATGCGCCGACGGGCGGCCTCGACCATGCCGTCCGAGAAATCGAGCAGCAGGATCTCGCCCACCCGGTCGGCCAGCGCGAACGCGAGCAGTCCGGTGCCGGCGCCATAGTCGAGCACCCGCCAGGACGGGTCGAGGGGCACCTCGGCAGCAATCGCATCTGCGGCCTGGCGGGCCCGCTCAACCTTGCGCGGATCGTCGTTCCAGGTCGCCGCCTGGCTGGCGAACCAGCGGGCGTCGTACTTCGTCATACGGCTCATGCTGCCCCAGTGGGGCTCGGCTGGGAAGCGATTACGCAACCTAAGGTGGTCGGCGGGGCTGCGGCCGGTCAGCCAGTGGCCCGACGGCGGGCCCGATAGGCGGCCACGTTGGCGCGGTTACCACAGCCCGAATCACAGAATCGCCGCGAACGATTGCGGCTCAGGTCGATCACGACGAAGTCGCAGTCGGGTGCGGCGCAGTAGTGCAGCCGGTCGAGGTCGCCGGCGCGAACCACGTCCATCATCGACATCGCGTACTCGACGATCATGCGGACGACCAGGGGCGCGCCCGGGCGGGTGGCGTGAATGTGCCAGTCGAAGTCGTCGTGCTTGACGAGTTGTGGCAGCGCGCGGCCTTCGACCAGAAGCGCGTTGATCAACTCGACCACCGCGTGCTCGTCCGCGCCCCAGAAGCCGGCCAACCGGTCTCGAACGTCTCGGACGCTCTGCAACTCGGCCTGGTCACCCGTGCGCAAGCCCGACCACTGCCACCGGCGGCACAGTTCGTCCAACTGGTCGACGGTGGTCAGGGTGTCGGGGTCGCGGGTGTTCACCAGGGCCGCCAGGGCCTGGAGTGACAATCGGGTGTCATGAGTGAAATCCATGTTGACTCCTGACCCCGGTCTGCGATGTCATGATCGTGAGTCGTTGTGACTCATGACATTGAGTGTAGGCACGAGGGGACGTCCGATGGCTGAAGCGGTGGTTGAGGTGACTACCACCCCGGTGAACGCCGGACGCGAGGCGCTGGTCGGCTGGACGGCCGCCCTCGTCAGCGCAGCCGCCTTCGGCACCTCGGGCGCGTTCGCCAAACCGCTGTTGGCAACGGGCTGGAGCGCGGGAGCCGTGGTCGCCATCCGGCTCGGCCTGGCGGCCGCGGTACTACTGGTTCCCGGTCTGGTGGCCCTGCGCGGACGGTGGCGGGTGCTGCTGGAGCACTGGCGTCCGATCGCGTGTTACGGAGTGTTCGGCGGCGCGACGGCGCAGGTGGCCTTCTTCAACTCGGTGCAGTACGTGCCGGTGGCGTTGGCCCTGCTGCTGGAGTACCTGGGCATTCTGCTCGTGGTGGCATGGGTGGCCCTGCGCAGCCGGCGGTTGCCGACCCGGCTCACGCTGGTGGGGGTCGCCGTGTCCATCGGCGGGTTGGTGATCGTTCTCGACCCGTCCGGCATGGCCGGCCTGGATTGGCGGGGCATCGGCTGGGGACTGTTGGCGGCGTTCGGGCTTGCGGTGTATTTCGTGGTGTCCGCACGGCCGATGACGTTGCCGCCGCTCACTTTCGTGGCCGTCGGCCTGAGCGTCGGGACCGTGGCCATTGTGCTGGCCGGGCTGAGCGGTCTGATGCCCCTGCACGCCGCCGTCGCAGACGTCCGTTTCGTCGGGATCACACTGGCGTGGTGGGCACCGCTACTCGAGCTCGCGTTGGTAGCCGCCGCCGCGGCCTACGCGCTGGGTTTCGTGGGAGTGCAGCACCTGGGCTCGACGGTGGCGAGCTTTGTCGGCCTGACCGAGGTGTTGTTCGCCGTGTTGTGGGCCTGGCTGCTGCTCGGCGAGCTGCCTGGGCTGCTGCAGCTCGTGGGCGGGGTGATCCTGCTGGCCGGCGTGGCCGCCGTTCAGCGCGGACAGGCGCGCGAGACCTCAGCCCGAACCCAGTAGGCGGTTCGAGGACGGTTGAGCCGGTTTGGCCCGGATCCACCGATGGCCGGCGTCGCGAGCGGCACCAGACGGGTGGCTGCAAGCCGGTCCGCGCGAACGCAGCCTGGGCATACTTTGAGCGTGCCCGACGAAGCCGGACCACGGATGGGGCTGCGCGGCAGACGCCGATCGGCGGATACGGTTCAGGGAAGTGCTGATCGAAGAGCGAACCGTTGTCGAGGGTCGAAACTCCTGTCGCACCGGTCTCGACGCTTGACCAGCGATCGATCAGCGCGTCCCTTGCTACCGTCCCCGACCTGCACTCAGAGCAGGTCGTGCAGCATGACGACCTGCTCGCGACCCGGACCCACACCGATGCCCGAGATGCGGGCACCGCTCAGTTCCTCCAGCCGGCGGACGTACGCCTGGCAGGTCGTCGGCAGCTCGCCGAAGGACCGCGCACCTGAGATGTCTTCGCTCCAGCCTTCCTGCAGCTCATAGATCGGCGTGGCCCGCGCGAAGTCGTGCTGGGTCATCGGCAGGTGGTCGTGCCGCACACCGTCCACGTCGTAGGCGACGCAGACCGGGATCTGCTCCCACCCCGACAAGATGTCGAGCTTGGTCAAGAAGATATCGGTGAACGCGTTCGCGCTCGCCGCGGCCTCAACGACCAGGGCGTCGTACCAGCCACAACGACGCTTGCGTCCGGTGGTCGTGCCGAACTCGGCACCGTCGGCGCGGATCCGGTCGCCGTCGGCGTCCAGCAGCTCGGTCGGGAACGGTCCCTCGCCCACCCGTGTGGTGTAGGCCTTGGCGATGCCGACCACCCGGTCGATGCGGGTCGGGCCGACCCCGGCGCCGGTGCAGGCGCCCGCCGCGATCGGGTTGGACGAGGTGACGTAGGGGTAGGTGCCGTGGTCGACGTCGAGGTGGTGCGCCTGGGCACCCTCGAACAACACCACCTGGTCGGCGTTCAGGGCGTCGTTGAGCACCCGGCTGGTGTCGGCCACCATCGGACGCAGCCGCTCGGCATGGCTGAGCAGCCGATCAGCGATCTCGTTGGGGTCGATCGCGCGCTGGTTGTACACCTTCACCAGCAGGTGATTCTTCTGCCACAGGGCCGCCTCGACCTTCTGGCGCAGCATCTCTTCATCGAACAGGTCCTGCACCCGAATGCCGAGGCGATTGACCTTGTCGGAGTAGGCCGGGCCGACACCGCGTCCGGTGGTGCCGATCTTTCGCTTGCCGAGAAAGCGCTCCGACACCTTGTCGATCGTCTGGTGATAGGGCGTGATCAGATGCGCGTTGGACGACACCAGCAGGCGCGTGGCAGCGTCCACACCGCGGGCGGCGAGTCCGTCGATCTCGTCGAAGAGCACGTCGAGGTCGATCACCACGCCGTTGCCGATCACCGGGATGCTCTTCGGGCTCAGGATTCCTGAAGGGAGCAGGTGCAGCGCGTACTTCTCACCGTTC
>DAOSUG010000328.1:0-3529 GCA_035378545.1 Micropruina sp.
GCGAACGGCAGACGGCGGCACCGCGACGACGCCCAAGCCTCTGCCACGTCAAAACCCTTTCTTGTGCTGGGCGCGAAGCCCGTTGCTGTCGGGTGTCAGAGGCTTGGGCGTCGTCGCGGTGCCGCCGTCTGCCGTTCGCACTCTACTGGTGAGAGTGCTAACGCGAATCTATCGCGGCATTAGCACTCGTTCAACCCGAGTGCCAACGAAAGTGATGGACGGCGCCCGTGATCGATCCGTGGGAGCCCGCCGATGCGGGCTCCTGTGACACGCGCCACCGGGACGTCGCCACCCTCCTGGCACCCGACTCGGAGGTAGCTGCCCTCCTGACACCCGACTCGGACGTAGCTGCCCTCCCGGCACCCGACTCGGACGTAGCTGCCCTCCCGGCACCCGACTCGGAGGTAGCTGGTCACCCGGCTACTAGCGGACGTCCGCCAAAGGACTCAGGCGGCGCTCACGATCTGCTGGGTCACCTCACCGATGCCGCGCCGGATGGCCCGCTCGGCGACCACGATCTGAGCCCGCGCCTCGGCCGTGGTGCGTGAGGCTGCGGCCGCGCCGACGGCGGTGAGAGCGTCGCGGATCCAGCCGTGCGGACGAGAGGACAGGTCGTTCACCAGATTGAGCAGAAACGGCAGCCGCTGCCCATGGAGGACCCGCGCCATCGGGCTGGACGAGCGCGCTGACGCCAGGCAGCCCAACGCCTCGGCGAGGGCAGCGGCGGGCTGGTCGATCCGGTCGTGACAGGTAATCAGCACGAAGGCGTGGCCCAGTTCGGTGGGGAGCGCGCTGACGAGCCCCTGCTCGTCGGCATGAAGCGCCCCCGTGGCGCTCTCTAGCAGCTCTCTGCGATATTGGTAGTTCATACCAAAAAGTCTAGTGGACGTTCCGTGGCAAGCACGACCGCGAAACCCAATGTTCACCTGATCACCCCGCCGCGTTGGTCCGACCCTGTCCACCCCCTGCCCCGACGTCGCCTCCCCACGCTCGGGCCCTGACCTCACTGCGTCCATCACACCTTGCGGGAGCGCAGATCGATGCGCGACACCATGGTCGAACGTCGAGACCCCTGGTCGCACGAGTCTCGACACGCGCGACCGTCCGATCGCGGATTGCTCAGCCCGGATCCACCGATCTGCGCCCACTGCAACCGGCCCACGCAACGCCCCCCCAACTATCTCCGGCCCGCGTAGCTTCGCGGGCCAGTGATGGTTAGGGGGGCGCATGGCGCGCCCTGGCGTCGCCGGCTACGCGGGGCAGGCACCCGGCATGCCCACGCGCGGACGTCGAGACCCCTGGTCGCCCGGCTCTCGACACGCGCGACCGTCCGGTCGCGGATAGCTCAGTTCCTGCTTACCCTCCGCAAATACTCTCAGCCACTTGATCGTCAAATGGTTTAACTATGTCGGCTATGCTCTGGTCCGTGACTTCATCCGATCGAGCCCAGCTGCTGCGCACCCTCGCCGAACTCGTCCGCGGTGTCGGCTGGGCGTCGGAGCGGGTCGGGCACAGCTTCGCGTCCAGCCAGGGGTTGCACCCGACTGACTTCCGCGCGCTCACCGCGATCTATGCCGCCGACCTGGGCGGCGCACCACTGACGGTGCGCGAACTGGCGCAGCGGCTCGACCTGACCCCCGCCGCCATCACCTATGCCGTCGACCGGCTGACCGCCGCCGGGCACGTCTGGCGCGAACGCGGCACCCACGACCGGCGCACGGTGGTGCTGCGCTTCGGTGAGCACGGTCACCAGGTGGCCCGCGACTTCTTCACCCCGCTCGGCGACCTGCACACCCAGGCGCTGGAGGACTTCTCCGACACCGACCTGGCCGCCTGCGTCCGGGTGCTGGGCGTGGTGAATCAGGCACTGGCGCGGTTCGACAGCGACCTGCGCAACCCCGACCCGTCCACCCAGCCAACGTCCACGTCCGGCGCCGAAGGGGCGCAGTCGAGCGACACCGCGCAGACGAGCGACACCGCGCAGACGAGCGACACCGCGCAGCCGAGCGAGACCGAGGAGCAGCGATGAGCGCCCGGCGTTCCAGGTGGGCCTTCGCGATGGGGCTCTACCTGCTCGGCATCTTCATGGGGGCGATCGACACCGGCATCGTCACGCCGGCCCGCACCATCATTCAGAACGACCTCGGCGTCGACGACCAGCTCGGCATCTGGATGATCACCATCTACACCCTGTCGTACGCGGCGGCGATCCCGGTGATGGGCAAGCTGGCCGACCGGCTGGGCCGCAAGCCGGTCTACCTGACCGCCATCGCCCTGTTCGGCATCGGCTCGCTGCTGTGCGGCCTGTCGCAGGACGTGGGCAGCTTCGGCATGCTGATCGCCGCGCGCTCACTGCAGGCCATCGGCGGCGGGGGCATTCTGCCGATCGCGACCGCCGAGATCGGCACCGAGGTGCCGGAAGAACGCCGTGGCTTGGCGCTCGGCCTGGTGGGAGCCGTGTTCGGTATCGCGAACCTGCTGGGAGCGTCCGCCGGTAGCCTGATTCTCGACATCGCCGGTCAGCACAACTGGCAATGGATCTTCTACATCAACGTGCCGATCGCCGCGATGATCGTGATCGCCGGGTGGGTGGTGCTGCCCAACCACCGCGAGAGCCGCGTGGCGAAGCTCGACCTGGTCGGCATCGCGATCCTGGTCGCAATGATCATGAGCCTGCTGTACGGGCTGACCAACATCGACTTCTTCGACCTGTCGGCCAGCGTCACCTCGCTGGAGGTATACCCGTTCCTGATCGCCTTCGTAGTGCTGTTGCCGGTGTTCGTGCTGGCCGAGCGGCGAGCGGAAGACCCGGTGTTGAACCTGGACTACTTCACCAACCGTCCGATCGCGCTGACCCTGGCGGCTTCGTTTCTGTCGGGCTTCATTTTGATGGGCGTGGTGTTCGTGCCGCAGCTCGCCGAGAACGCGCTCGAGTTGCCCAGCGGCAGCGGCGGCTACCTGGTGATTCTGCTGGGGTTGGCCTCGGGCGTGGGTGCCCCCTTGTCCGGACGGTTGACGGACGCCTTCGGCCCGAAGCTCGTGTTGGCGATCGGAGGCGGCGTGTCTGCGTTGGCCGCGGTCAGCGTGGTCACCTGGCTGATCCCGCACCCCGGCTACCCGAGCGTGATCGTGAGCCTGGTGCTGATCGGCCTTGGCCTGGGGTTCGTGATCGGCTCACCGCTCAACTACCTGATGTTGCGGCTGACGGATCCCGCGCAGTCGAACTCGGCACTGGGCACCCTGTCACTGGTGCGATCCATCGGCACCACGCTCGCGCCGGTGATCATGGTCGGCTTTCTCGCTCACGCCGGCGGCCTGGTGCAGGACCGGCTGACCGCCGACCTACCGTCCACCATCAAGGCGCCCGAACTACCGTATGCGGCCTCGCTGCAGAAGAAGTTCGCAGCCTGGAAGGCGGACGACCGGTTCTCCGACGCCCTGAAGGGCGTGGAGTTTCCCGACCTGAGCAGCAAGACCACGATCGAGGTGAACACCGACGGCGGCGGCGAACTGCCCGACGAGCTGGTCA
>DAOSUG010000329.1:0-3525 GCA_035378545.1 Micropruina sp.
GGTGCGGATCACCTGCATCGCCGAGGAACGCGCCCAAGGACTGCTCTGCTCGGTCCACCAAGCCCGCCGCCCGCACGTGTCCGCGTTCCACGACCCGGAGCGGTTCGCCGACCGGGACAACCCGCTCACCGACTACCACCCCGCCTTCCACGTCACCGACCCCACCTCGGCGGACACCGAGACCGACGCCCGCACCGATGCGGACGACAACGGCAGTTCCGGCGGCGGGTCGGATCGGGCGTGCATGTCCGCGGGATCGGCGGCCGAGGACGCCATCGCCTTGCTGTGCCTGCTGGGCTGGGCGCCGGAGACCGCGCGGGCCTCGGTCGAGCACGTGTGCGGGGCGCTGATGCGGGCCGGCACCCGGCAGTCCGCGTATGAGGGGCTGCGGCGGGGCCGGCACGCCCGCGTCCTACTGGACCTGCCCGGCCGATCCTGGACCGTGCTGCTGCGAGCGCTGCTCGGCAGCCCACACCCCGCCTACGCCGCCACGAACGCCGGGAAGGGGGTGCTGCTGCGGCTGCTGATCGGCGA
This sequence comes from Micropruina sp., assembly GCA_035378545.1. GTDB lineage: Bacteria > Actinomycetota > Actinomycetes > Propionibacteriales > Propionibacteriaceae > Micropruina. The sequence goes on from DAOSUG010000329.1 coordinate 535, forward strand.
GACGCTACCGGTGCTGCTACGCGACGACGACCTGGTGCTCTCCCTGTCCCTCGCCGCCCCCACCCACCGTGACCGTGATCGTGGCGGGGGTGATGTGCTGTGAGTGAGGTGCAGGCCGGCGGAGTCCAGCTCGACCGGGTGGTGGACTCCATCATCGTCGGGACACGGCACCGCGCCGACCTGGGCGACATCGACGCCCTGGCCGCCTCCATCGAACGCGAGGGCCTGCTGCAACCGCTGACGGTCACCATCGACGGAGTGCTGGTATGCGGGGCGCGGCGGTTGGCGGCGATCAAGAAACTCCGCTGGCGCACCGTCAGCGTCTGGGTTCGCTCGGGCCTGTCGGATCGTCTCGGGCAGTTGCTGGGCGAGCAAGACGACAACATGCTGCACAAGCCGCTGACCCAGCTCGAAGCCGCCGCCCTGTACCGGGAACTGAAACAGGAGATGGCCGAAGACGCCGCCCGGCGGCAGGCCGCGACCCGCTTTACCAGCGACCACCAGCCCGGAAGCGACGGTGGTGGACAATGTCCACCACCGTCAACCGGGCAACTTGGCAAGACCCGCGAGCAGGCCGCCTCCATGATCGGCGGCGGCGCCTCCTACAAGACCTTCGAGCGGATCGGCTACCTAGAACGCATCGCCGCCGACCCCGCCCAACCCGAACCCCTGCGCGCGCAAGCTGCCGCGGCGTTGGAGCAGATCGAGGCCGGCGCACCAGTGCACCCGATCTTCCAAGCCGTCCGCGATGCCGCGACCATCGCGCAGGACGTTCGGGAGGCCGACCTGCACCAGATGGCCGACGAGGCCGTCGCCCGCGCCACCGCCGCCAAGAAGCAGAAAGACAAGACGTCGGCGCCGCGTCCGGTGCCGCTGACCGATGTGGATGGGGAGCCGGTGCGGTATCCGGTGCGGGCGTTCATCCACACCTGGGGCGAGCTGACCCAGTGGTGGACCCACTACGACCCAGACCAGCTCGCCACCGAGCTGACCGACGAGCAGATCGAAGCCTTCCTCGACACCGCCGAAGGCACGAGCCGGTTCGCCGACGAGCTGCGCGCCGCCCGCGACCGCGAACCGGCCGACGACGCGCCCTCGGGCCGGGGGCACCTGCGCGCCCTCTGACCGACCCGTTCTGAGTGCGAGGGAAGGACCAGCGCACCTGTCGGGTATGAAGACTCCCTTCGCTGCGTCTGATGCTCGTGCCCGGCGCCGGCTCATCGCCCTGGTCTCTGCGCTGGTGGTGATCGTGGTGCTGGCCGGGATCGGCGTCTACGGCCTCCTGGCCGGGCCGCCCACCAGCGATCGCAGCCCCGACCGTGGCGGCGGCACACCATCGGCTCCGGTGGTCATTGCTCCTGGCGAGCCGACGCCGACCGGAACTCCGTCCGTTCCCGCCTTGCCGGAGGTCGAGGCGTCGGACGACCCAGAGACGTTCGCCCGCAACGTCGCCGAGACCTTGTTCGCGTGGGACACCGGCAGCGAGTTGATGCCCTTGGATTACAGCTCGGTGGTCCTCGCTGTGGGTGATCCTTCGGGTGCGGAGCAGGCTGGGCTCGCCTCTGATGTCGCGGCCTATCTCCCGACCAGGGAGGCCTGGCTGGAGCTGCGTCAGTACGCGACCGCGCAGCACCTGACCATCGAGGACGCCTTCGTGCCGGAGGCGTGGGACACGGCGGTGGAGCAGGCCCAACCCGGACAGCTCGCCGAAGGCACCATCGCATACACGGTCGAGGGCACCCGCCACCGCACCGGCGTCTGGAACGACGAGCAGGTGACCTCGGAGCATCCGGTGGCGTTCACGCTCTTCATCGTCTGCGCACCCACGTATGACACCTGCCATCTGCTGCGCCTGTCCCAGCTCGACAACCCCCTCCGATAGCCGCCTGGGGGTGAGTGGTTCGTGTTGAAGAAGGTCGTCGTCGCCACGCTGGTCCTGGTGTTCTTCGGACCCGTCCTGGCGTTGTTATCGGTCGGGGTCCTGATGAACCCCGCCGCCACCGCGACCGTCGCCTGCACAGTCAACAGCGGGGTCACAGTCGGAGACGTCCCCGACTCACTGACCGTGACGACCGCGAACGGTGAGACGTTCACGCTCAACCGGCAACAGCTCACCCACGCGGCGACGATCATCGAGACCGGCAGCCAAATCGACGGGGTGACCCGCGACGGGCTGGTGATCGCGTTGATGGCGGCGCTTACCGAGTCCACCCTGCGGATGCTCTCCAACACCAGCGCCTACCCCGAGTCCGCGGACTACCCCAACGACGGCGACGGCTCCGACCACGACTCCCTCGGCCTGTTCCAGATGCGCCCACAATCCGGGTGGGGCACGGTCGCCGAGCTGATGGACCCCATCTACCAGGCGCAGGCGTTCTTCGGCGGACCCACCGGACCCAACCATCCGAGCCCCAGAGGGCTGCTGGACATCCCCGGCTGGGAGCAGATGGACAAGGGCGAGGCCGCCCAAGCCGTCGAAGTGTCCGCCTACCCCGACCGGTACCGCAACTACGAGCCGGTCGCCGAGACCATCCTCACCACACTCACCACCACGACGAGCGCGGGCGCGGGCGGCGAGGTCGTACAGGTGGCCGGGCCAGAGTCCTCGCGAGTGGTGTTCCCGGTCCCGGAAGGCACCTGGGTCCTCACCTCCGAATACGGGCCACGGGTGCATCCCATCACCGGAGAGGACTCCTTCCACACCGGGACCGACTTCGCCGCCCCGGACGGCACCGCGCTCTTGGCGGCAGCGGACGGGACGGTGACGGTGGCGGAGTTCTCCGGCGGGTACGGCGGGCTCATCGTCATCGAGCACACCATCGGCGGGCAGACGGTCGCGACGGCGTATGCGCACATGTGGGAGCACGGCATCCACGTCCAGGTCGGCGACACCGTGACGGCGGGGGAGCACATCGGCGACATCGGCTCCTCGGGCAACTCCACGGGGCCTCATCTGCATTTCGAGGTCCGCCTCGGCGGCACCGACGGGGA
>DAOSUG010000330.1:0-3522 GCA_035378545.1 Micropruina sp.
CATAGGGTCGCTCGTCCACCACCTCGACGCCCAGCACCGACAGGTGCGGCATGGCGTCCGTCAGCGACATGTGCCGGTAGCCGATCACCTTGAACCGCACGTCCACCTCGTCCGAGGGCCAGATCGGCGCGTACACCTGATAGGCGCGGTCGGCCTCGTCGGCGAGGGTGTTGGCGAGTTCGAGGTCGGCCACCGCCGTCGCCGCCGGATACTCCTCCTCGTAGGCATCGCTGAACTCGACGCCTCGGGCTTCGCTGGCCAGGTGCATGGCGGCGCGGTCGAAGTCGTCGTCCCAGCTACGGGTGACCCCCTCGATCCGCTGCTGCAGTTTCGCCACGTCGACCGGCAGCGCGGGCCCGGCGTCGTCCGGACGCTTCACCACGAAGAACAGCCGCGCCAGCACACCCTCGGACACCTGAGCCTGATGCTCGAGCGACTCGCCGCCGAACTCCTCGAGCAGGATCTGCTGAATCGACTCGCGGGTCGCGGTGGTGTACCGGTCGCGTGGCAGGTACACCACCACCGACGCGAATCGGCCGTAGGCATCGCGGCGCACGAACACCCTGACCAGCCGGCGGTCCTTGAACTGGGCCTCCTGCGAAATCACCGGAAACAGCTCGTCCACGCTGGCCTGGAAGAGCTCGTCGCGGGGATAGGTGGCGATCACCCGGCGGATCGCGGAGCCGCCATGGCTGCGGGGATCGAAACCCGAGCGATCCATCAGCTGCTGCGCCTTCTGCGCCAGGATCGGAATCTTGCGCACGGTCTCGCTGTACGCGGCCGCCGAGAGCAGTCCGAGAAATCGACGCTCGCCCTGCAGTTCGCCGTGCGCGTCGTACAACCGCACCCCCACGTAGTCGATGTAGGCCGGACGATGCACCGGCGAGCGCCGGGAATCCTTGGTCAGCACCAGCAGGTGATGATCGTCGGGCCGCGGAAACGCGTCGAAGCCGCTCACCCCGGGGTTGTCGTCGCGCAGAATGCCCAGCCCCGTGCCTGGCACGCTGACGTAGCCGTCGCCCTCGCGGCGGTACTCGCGATAGCCGAGCAGCACCAGGTTGCCGCGGCCGAGCCACTCGAGCAGGTCGGTGACCTTCTGGACGCCGTGCGGGCTCACCGGTTGCGGGTGTTCGCCCAGCCAGTCGACCGTCTCGGCGAGCCGGCGTTGCATCGGCTGCCAGTCGTCGACGGCGGCCTCGACCTGCGCCAGGCCCGCGGCCACCATGTCGGCGAGTTGCTCGGAGCTCTCCTGCGAGGCGTGGCCGAGCGGCGGAAAGAGTTCGACGCAGATCCATGACTCGGGTTCGCCACGCCCGTCCGCATCGGCCGCGGTGAGGTGGCCGTCCGCGTCGCGCAACACCTCGTACTGCGGGTGGTAGAGCGCTCGGATGCTCCAGTTGCTGCGGGTGATGTTCATGCTCACGGTGTCGACCAGGAACGGACGATCATCGGTCACGATCAGCAGCAACGTCGAGACCCGGTCGTCCGACGGCGGCACGATGCTGATCTTCGCCTCACCCGGACGCCGCACCCCACCGAGCCTGACGTGGCGCCGGATCAACTCGGCCACGTGGGCCGGGTCGAGCGAGACCAACTCACCCTCGGGCAGATGCTGCACGTACCGCTCGGCAAACCCTGGCAGCAGGTCGGCGTCCGACGAATCCTTCGGTTGGTTGCTCAAGCAACGGTTCAACTCGTTGATCCAGTCGCTGCGTGACGCAATTGCTGCTGCCACCATGCCTCCTCGTCCGTTGCACGCCGATGTGCTCACGTCACTCTATCGAGCAATCGCGACCTGGGCAGATCCCCGGTCGCGGGGTGGGGCGGCGTCCGTCCACCGGTGGGTGGGGCACAATGGCCGGCATGCAGATCGAGGCCCACAACGACTTCGCCGCCGACCCCGTCGCCACGCATGCGATGCTCACCGACCCGGCCTTCCTATCGGCTGTGTGTATCGCCTCGGGCGACCTCTCGCACCAGGTGGACGCCGTCGCCGATCACAGCACGGTCGAACGTCAGATGCCCACTCCGTCCGCGGTGAAGAAGTTCCTCGGCGACACCCTCACCCTGGTGCAGAACATCCACTGGCACGCGCCGTCCGCCAACGGGGCGCGCACCGGCACCCTCGACCTGACCGTCAAGGGCATGCCGGCCAAGGCGGACGTGGCGATCGATCTTCGTCCCGGCGGCCGCGGCACGGTGGTCGATTTCACCGGCGAGTTCGCGATCAAGGTGCCGTTTCTGGGCAGCAAGCTGGAGGCTCAGGCCGCCCCGGCCCTGCTGGAGGGCTTCGCCGTGCAACAGCGGGTCGGCGACGAATGGCTCGCGCGCGAGCACTGAGGTCTGTGCCGGGACCGGATGCGCCCGCCGGAGCCGCCCCGAAGCCCTCCGTCAGAGCATGTGCCTCCGTCAGAGCCGCCCCGAAGCCCTCCGTCAGAGCATGTGCCTCCGTCAGAGCATGTGTGGGTAGCCCGTGGACGTCGGGGGCACCAGGGTCTCCTTGATCGCTCGCGGGCTGACCCAGCGCATCAGGTTCCACAGGCTGCCCGCCTTGTCGTTGGTTCCGGACGCCCTCGCCCCGCCGAACGGCTGCTGCCCCACCACCGCACCGGTCGGCTTGTCGTTGATGTAGAAGTTGCCCGCGGTGAACCGCAGCCGCTGCTGGGCCAGCTCGACGGCGGCCCGGTCCGTGGCCAGGATCGAACCCGTCAGGGCGTACGCCGACGCCGAGTCCACCAGGTCGAGCACCCCTTCGAACTCGGCGTCCTCGTACACGAAGATGCCCAGGATCGGACCGAAGTACTCGGTGACGAAGATGTCCTGCTTGGGGTTGTCCGAGACGATCAGCGAGGGGCGCACGTACCACCCTTCGCTGCGGTCGTAGCTGCCGCCCGCCACGATCTGCGCATCGGACGATGCCCGCGCGGCGTCGATCGCCGCCGACAGCTTGTCGAAGGCCCGCTCGTCGATCACCGCCGAGGTGAAGTTGGCGAAGTCGCGCACGTCGCCCACCGACAGCGCCTCGGTCTGGGCGATCAGATCGTCCTTCACCAGGGTCCACAGCGAGCGCGGCAGGTACGCCCTGGACGCCGCCGAGCACTTCTGTCCCGAGTACTCGAAGGCCCCCCGGATCAGCGCGGTGACCAGCATCGCCGGGTCGGCGCTGGGATGGGCGAGCACGAAGTCCTTGCCGCCGGTCTCGCCCACGATGCGCGGGTAGCTGCGGTAGTCGGCGATGTGGGCGCCGACCTGACCCCACAGCCCCTGGAAGACCCTGGTCGAGCCGGTGAAGTGAATGCCGGCCAGGTCGGGGTGCGAGAGTGCGACGTCCGAAATCTCCTTGCCGTGCCCCGGTACCAGGTTGATCACCCCGTCGGGCAGGCCGGCGGCGCGCAGCACGTCCACGATCACGGACGCGGCGAACATCTGGGTCAACGCGGGCTTCCAGAGCACCGGGTTGCCCATCAGCGCGGCCGAGGTGGGCAGGTTGCCCGCGATCGCGGTGAAGTTGAACGGGGTGAT